>NZ_JBFWIR010000033.1:0-33086 GCF_050255895.1 Parachlamydia sp. | reverse complement strand
AAAATCTTCAAAAACGATCCGTTTTGTCTTTTTGCCCGCACTTTTTTCTGGGTAAAATGTTGGGATTGCGGATGAATTGTCAAAAAAGCCAACGGAAATAGGTGAGACACTCATAAAAACTCCATCTATTAGTAATTAATTATTATTAATAAAAGTTAATTATATCTCACTATTCATTATAAAACACACCAAAACACTCCTTATTTATGAAAAATATGAAACCCATTAATGTCATCGTCTTTTTTTAACAAGTTGAATCACGAGGGAAACCTGTGGAACGTTTTGTTTTTAGTAAAATCATTTGGGGATTAAGTGATAGTGTTGAAAGAGAGCTTTTTATCAAAAGAAACATGAACCATTTTTTAATGATGCGATGCGATTGTTGGACAAGCGATACCCCGCTGCTCAAAACCCCAATTTCTTGCTGATGATGCACAAATGCCGGTAAATAGACCTCTCCTGTCTCCCAGAAAAAATGATTTCGCATCGATTTCCATACTTTTTTTCCTTTCTCATAGATCCACTTTCCTCTCCAGGCTCCCATGAAAAGATGTGCACGTGTCAACACAAAAACCTGAAGAAATTTGGGTAGCTTTTTGATTCCATTAAAAATATAGGCCACCAAGCCAGCTGGCTCTGTGTTCAATAAAGGCATGCGATATAAATTCGGAACCGCGTTTCCTATAAGTCGCTCTAAATTTCCTTGAGACCATAACGCGCAATTATCCGATTCAATTTGATAAACCATATTTCCAGCCCGAGAAACTTCAATATCTTGTTTAATAAATCCCATTAACTTCATGCCTTGCTCGGGCTTAATCGCAAAAGAGTAGTAAGCATGTTGTCGGTGATTGTAAAATACATTTTCATCGGGATAAGCTATGGTGGCTGTGACTGTCGGACAGAGCATTGTAAATCGCTCCCAAGAATTTGCAGGAAAGCGGGTGGCAAATTTTCCTAAGGGATAAATCGCAAATTTTTTGCCGGGCATAGGAATCGCGATCTCTTGAAAGGCATGACTATTCTCAAAGTCCAAATTTAACGCCTCCCTTGTTGAAGTAGCCGCTACATTCCAGGCTTCTGGATCCAGTCGAAGATTGTACCTTCTTTGAGCTTCTTTAAGAGAAATGACCTCAAAAATAGGCATTTTTTGCCACCAAAGGGGATCACTTAAGGCAATTTGTCTAAATTCATTGGAATCCGCATCCCACCACCCCAATTGGTGAGCATTCCAATTGACGACCCCATCCGCTAGGACTTCAAGATTTCCAACTTCGAAATCTTTCTGAGCAAAAATTTTATAAATTTCTTGCAGGGAAAGTCGATAGTTTCCCCTAAAACAGACGATTTTATGCTCATCTAGAAGACTAACTTCTTGTTTTTCCATGCGCAGGGCTATAATTTTTTCACCCAGTGGAGTTTTATGCATATGTAATAATTTCGGATTGACGCGCCCTATTCGACGTGACAGACCGCAATTTTGTAAATTTCGGGCTATTTTGGGAAATTCGATGAAAAGAGCAGGGGCGTTTTTATCTTGTAAAACCCACGACAAAAAGAAAAGACATGTATCAGAATCGACTTGCAAGTGCTTGATAAATGCAGGATATCGACAGGCATCGTCCAGTCGATTGATCTCATCATGCGTCAGCTCTTTGTCCACAACAGTAGAACGATAAAATTTCCATTCTAAAGCTTTTTGAAATAAGAAGGGAGGGATAGCATGAGATTTTGGGAGACGGTTCCATCCTCCATTTTTTTCCTCTAATCGATAGCGCAAAGCGATTTCTTGAGATTTTATGTGAGCGCGAACATGACAGATTTTTTCATTTAGATAAGGAAGCAAGAGGGAAAGAACACTCTCTGTCCCCTTAAGGTATAATTCGATGTCTACCTTTTGAGGTGCAAAAAATTGGATAGGGATATGCTCCAGATTTTCTAAGCATCGGCTCCAGGTTTCTCCAATCGTTAAAATTCTATTTACATCAAATCCGAACCATCTTCTAAAATAAGATTTTATGGAGCTTTCAACATACCAATACCCGTTTTGACAGACTACCGATTTCTTTTCCTCTAATGCTGTAATAAATTGAGCCAGGTTTTGAATTATCTCATTCATAACCACCCCTAATAAAATAGCACTAGGTTATAAACATATTATACTCTATTTTTCTTACTTTTTCTAGGTATATAACTATTTACTAAATATCAAATATAATTTAAAATTCCCTACCAAAATTTAATTACCCACTTCGTTATCTTTTAAATTTAAGTAAAAAAATGCAACCATCCTTTACACCACTTAGAGACTTAAGTAGAATGACAATGCCTATAATTGGGGGCGATGAGGAGGTCCAAAGTTATATTCAAATCAAAAAAGAGAAAACGGAAGAGCAAGATAAAAGACTCGATCAAGAGGTTAAGTCTTTTCTTTCTCAGCACCCCAACGCTTTTACAACAGACTTAATGGCATCTGAATTAAAAGCCCAAGAATTTTTCAAAATATTACGTCATTGCTCATCATTAGATAAAAATACGCTGCGGGCTATTGCGATATCGCTTTGTGTTGAATTACATGCACTCAAAATTTTTAAAGATACCTTTTTAGAATTCAGAGAAATTACTAAAGAATGGCAAAAATTTTCCAGCAGGATTGAAAGCGAAACCTTTACCCTCACCACGACGAAAGGACTCGCTTTTTACTTTCGCTTTTTAGGTGAGAATTCCGTCCTCGAAGAAAAAATTGATATGATGGAAGGTGATAGAAAAAAGCATCTCTACGCAGCATTAGAATCTCCTCATGAAGAAATTCGAGGGCTTGCGGCAATGATTTTTAAAAAATATACGACAATATTATTAGAGAGACGAGCCGAGAAAGTTTCCTCTATTTTTTGCGAGTTTATCATGCTCTTCAACATCGAAATAAATCAGCAACAAAACTCTTTTTTAAAACATCACATCACATATTTCCCCTCATTGATTAAATCTCTCAATTTTTCGATTAGTTTAGTCAAAAAAGAGATAGAAAAAACATTATTTGATACCCCCTGGACCTTTAATTATTCAGATGAGCAATATGCCGATATTATGCAAATGCTATGCTCTCTCGAAAGTGATGTTAAAGGACGAGCACATGCATTTAAATCTATCTATAACTCTTTACTTAATCTGAGAAGCAAGGAAAAAGGAAACAAACTGGAGTTTAATCAAAAGTTTCTCACACACAATTTCGCTAATGTTCCCATTCAAATTTTAGATTATCAAAGATTACACAAAGAATATTTTTCATCCGGTTTACCTAAAACAATTTCGGAGAAAAAAAATGTGGTCGTGCAAGATAAAAAAAGGGGGACATTTCCTAAAAAACCGCAAAGAAAAGCTAACCGACCTCCTTCTCCGCACGCCTTAAAAACCAGACAACTCAGAGAGCTTAAAGCTCAAAATATTAAAAAGATACAGGATGAACAAAACAATCCCTATTCTCCGGATAGCTCGGCAGTGCCCATACAAGTTCCGCAAATACCTCAAACAAAATTCAACTTCTCTTACGCATGGCGGGTTGCCGATTGGTTTCAAAAGCATCCGAAGCAATTGCAAAAGGAGAGTTATGCGAGTTTACCATCCGATTTACAATTTAAGCAGATCATCTATCATGCTTTTGCTCAAGATGTCGAGAATTACATTTTTTCGCATGGACGCGAAAGAACCTATGAAAATCCCACGACACACCACAACGATCGTCATTTTTGCATTGCGGGAGAAATTCGATTTAGGGAAGGACTAAAAAAGACAAGAGAAAGAGGCATTTATACCTTTTGCGTTGGGCAAGATGAAGAACTCTATCATCGCTATTTTACACGAAAAATAGACCTCCTTCCTTATGCAAAAAATATCTTCTATGAGACAGATTTTCCTACACCTAAGGCTTCACTAAAAAAGAAAACTTTTTTTCCACAGCAAATAAAACCATCTAAAGCAAAGGTTAAAGTTGACGAGATCACACAAGCTGTCAGCATAGAAGACCCCCGCTATCCGTTTGTTAAATATATTCTTTTCCAATCTGGGGATTTTCGTAATCATTCATACCAAACAAGCTAAATAATTAAAACTTTTTCAAGGATATTAAAATGCAACTTCCCTTTGGGTCTTTATTGTATGTACATAAGCCAAATGAAACGGAAGAGATGGTCCGCCGAAATCGAGAATCTGAGCTGGATAAACTCATAAAATTTGGCAAGTTAGCGATGCAGGTCCTCTCTCCTCCATCTTCTTATGAAGTAGATCTAGCAGAAGACCTCAGTTCACCTAAAAAATATAAACTTCAAGTAAGCAGTCTTTCCCTATTAGCCCCTCAAGAATTACATGCATGGGCTGTCGCTTGTTGCATAGAGCTTCACGCTTATAAAATATTCAAAAGTTATTTTACCGACTTGCAAGACATAGGTAGACAATGGAAATCTCTCCCTCCTCCTAAAGCAGACTTAATGTTTGTTAATTTCGATTTTCAAACTTCTGAAGGATGGGCCTTTTATTTTCGCTTTTTTGGAAACCATTCAAATGGAGATTACCTGAATGCGTTCAAAGGAGAAAAATTTCGTTACCTTAAGTTAGCAGCTCAATCTACAAATGAAGAAATAAGATCTGTTGCTGAAAAAATTCTTTTGAGCCATCGATATAGAGCCATAAAAGAGCGAGCTTGTCTGTCATGGAAAGAGATTGATCATTTAACAGTCCCCTTAAATCGATTAATCAATAATCAATCCGCTATTAAGGAAAAACTATCCCTTTTTACTTCTTTCCGCAAAACACTTCTCTTCACAAACGCATTTTTAACTAAATGCAATTCAACCGAAGATGATGATTCAATCCCCTGGTTCGTAAGCTTTCCTAGCCATAAAGAAAAGGAAGCGGAATCCCTACTATCCTCTCTAGAAAATGACATAAAGAATGAAAGATCTAAACTCTTTGAAAAGGTACACCAGCAGCTTATTCAAAAAAGAGATAAAAGTCGGGGTCGACTTCTTTATACAACAACTTTTTTAAGACATTCTTTTGACGCTATTTCAATTCAATTCAATACCTATCTTTCATCCTATCAAGAATGTTTCTTTGCAAAAGAAAAAGTCGCTAAAAAAGAGGAAAAACCGAGACTCGCACCTTCCGCTCCAGCCAAGCAATCTAGTCAGAATACGAGCAAAAAAAGAACTAAAAAGAAGGCAGCCCGGCCATCGATTATTTCTCAGCCCAAGGTTGAAAACAAGGCGATTGAAACTCCTCAAAAACCTCCTATTCATTTTACGTATGCTTGGCGTGTAGCGGAATGGTTTAAATCTTCTCCCATTCACTTAGAAAAAGATTCCTACAAGAATCTTTCTGAGCACCAACAATTTATGCAAATCCTGTACCATGCTTTTTCTTTAAAAGTTGAAGATTATATTCCAACGCACGGAAAAGAAATGGTTTACGTAAACCCCACAACTGAGCAAAAAGAACGATTGATTTGTATTGCTGGAGAGATCCATGTAGATGCACATGTAGAAAGAGGAATTTATACATTTTGTATTGGGGAGAATGGGGAATTATACCATCGTCATTTTACTAAAAAGAAAGATGAAATGATGTACCACTTTGCAACCAATATTTTTTATGAGAAAGATTTTCCACCTCTTAAGGCTTCCTTAAATAAAAAACCTTCAACACAGCTCATAGAAACCCATGAAGGCGTTAAAATTACAACGGATGAACTCACGGGAGCGACCACCATTTATGATCCACATCACCTATCTGTCAAATATGTACTTTTTCAAGGGGGAGGAAATGAAGAATAATACGAAATCTCCCCATCTGCTCTTGAGAGATAGGGACTTTATCTGTTATTCTTTATAACATTTGATCCAAAGGGAATTACATATGACAAATATAGCAGAAGATAAAAATCAGCCCGAATTGCCAAAAGCATATGAGGCCAAGCTTGTTGAATCCAAGTGGGCAGAATTTTGGGAAAAAAACCAATTTTTTAAAGCAAACCCCCTTTCACCAAAACCTGGATATTGCATTGTCATTCCTCCACCAAACGTAACAGGAGTGCTCCACATGGGGCATGCGTTAGTTAATACGCTGCAAGATATCCTGATTCGTTGGAAACGGATGCAAGGATTTGAAACCTTATGGATTCCAGGAACAGACCATGCCGGAATTGCCACGCAAACTGTTGTAGAACGCAATCTGATGAAAACGGAAGGCAAAAGACGGGTTGATTATTCACGCGAAGACTTTCTTCAAAGAGTCCAAAATTGGAAAGATGAGAGTGAAAAAGTCATCCTTCATCAATTAAAGTCTTTGGGCTGCTCCTGCGACTGGTCTCGCCTAAGATTTACGATGGATGCGGGCAACAATGCAGCTGTTAAGAAGATGTTCAAAAAGCTCTATGATGCCAATTTGATTTATCAGGGAGACTACCTGGTCAATTGGGATCCTGTCACACAAACAGCTCTAGCTGACGATGAAGTAGAATATGAGGAAAAGCAATCCTTTTTGTGGCATTTTAAATACCCCTTGAAAGATCAATCCGGCTATATTCACATTGCGACAACACGCCCTGAAACCATGCTTGGTGATACAGCGGTTGCTGTCTCCCCCAAAGATCCTCGCTACCAACATTTGATTGGGCAAAAAGTGATACTGCCTTTAATGAACCGGGAAATTCCAATCATCGCTGATCATCATGTCGATCCTGAATTTGGAACGGGTATGGTTAAAATTACTCCTGCACATGATCCAAACGACTACCAGATGGGGATTACCCACAACCTTCCTTTTATCAACATCATGACCCCCGACGGAAAAATCAATGAAAATGGGGGGAAATTTGCCGGTCTTAGCATGGCAGAAGCTCGTGAAGCTGTTGTGCAGGAATTAAAAGCGCTAGGATTAGTCGAGAAAATTGAACCACACGTCAATCGTGTAGGCGTTTCATATCGCTCAAAAGCTGTGATCGAACCTTATATCTCTAAACAATGGTTTGTTCGCATGAGCGAGTTTGGGAAAAAACTGCGCCACATTATCGAAAGCAAGCAAGTCACATTGATTCCAAAAAATTGGGAAAATACTTACTTTCATTGGATTGATAATTTGCGCGATTGGTGCATTAGTCGTCAGCTATGGTGGGGCCACCGGATCCCTATTTGGACAAATAAAAATGATCCTGAAAAACGAATTTGTTATGACGGAGAAGGAGTCCCGCCTGAAGTGGAAGCCAATCCTGATGACTGGACCCAGGATGACGATGTCTTAGATACCTGGTTTTCCTCTTCCCTTTGGCCATTTGCGACTTTAGGATGGCCTGAAAATACACCCGAATTGAAGAAGTTTTATCCCAATTCCGTGTTAATTACGGGTCACGACATTCTCTTTTTCTGGGTGGCACGTATGATTTTCATGGGAGATTATGCTATGGGCGAACCTCCTTTTCCAGAAACGTTCCTACACGGTTTAATTTATGGAAAATCCTATTGGAGAGATGCACCGGGAGGAGGGATTACTTATTTAAGTGAAAAAGAGCGTATGGAATATGACCTCGGAAAACCACTTCCTTCTGATGTACATTACAAATGGGAAAAAATGTCCAAATCGAAAGGGAACATTATTGATCCCCTGGAAATCATTGAGCAATATGGCACAGATGCGATGCGAATGGCTCTCTGCGTAAGCGCCACACAAGCTCGTGAGATCGATCTTGATCGACGCCGTTTTGAAGATTTAAAGAACTTTGCCAACAAAATCTGGAATGGCGCGCGCTTTGTCTTAATGAATTTGAAAGGCAATGAGCATAATCCAGCTCTAACGGCCCAAGAATTTAGCCAAGGGGTTAATTTTTCTTTGTTAGCTCTGGAAGATCGCTGGATTCTGTCTGTGCTTAACCGTGTAATTAAAAGTGTGGAGCAGAAACTGACAACCTATCAGTTCGATCAAGCTGCTCAAGAAGCATACGATTTCTTTTGGAGAGATTTTTGCTCGTATTACCTAGAAATTGCCAAACCTGTGCTGATGGGTAAATCTGGCCTACCTGGCGAGCGCTCTAACAAACAAAAATTGTTAGCGATAATCCTTTGCCAAGCGATTCGACTCATGCACCCAATGGCTCCTTTCATCACGGAAGAGCTCTTCCATGCACTTAAAAGTCAATTAGCGGGGGTTACAGAAGACCCGCATGCCGATCCTTACACACAAGATGCGGTTAAAGCACTTTTAAGCACAGCTTGTACTGTATCCCCTTACCCTGTTCCACGTGAAAACAACATTGATTCAGACATTGAAAAAGCGTTTGGCTTTATGGAAAAAGTGATTTATACTATTCGAAATATTCGGGGTGAAATGAAGCTTCCACCAGGAGCTGCAACAGATGTGCACATTATTGGGACACCTCAGCAAGAATCCTTCCAAATGATCGAACAAAATTTACGCATGATCTCTTCTCTGGTCAAAACCGGAAGCATTCAAATGCACGAGAATGAACCTCAGCTTGGATTTGCCTCTTTTGGACTCATCGAGTCGATCAAAATTGCCATCCCACTCCCCGCCGAACTATTGAAAAATGAAAAAGATCGTTTGCTCAAAGAACAAGAAAAGCTCAATGCATCTATTGAGAAATTACGCGTTGTTTTGGCAAATCCCGAATTTATCAATAAAGCGCCTCCCCAATTAATCGAAAAGCAAAAGCAAGCTTTTTCACAAAATGAAAAAGATCTCGAAGAGATTACTCTGAAATTGAAAAGTTTGGACTAAAATAAAAGCCCCCAGCGAAGCTAATTCGACTGGGGGCTTTATCTTTTATAAGAGACTAGGCTTTGGAAGCCGCCAGTTTTTGAGCTTTTTCCGCTTCAAGTTCTTTAAGAAATACTTTGGTTTCTGCAATGACAACCCCAGAAAGTGCGCACAGGCCAATCAAGTTAGGGAATGCCATAAGACCATTAAAGATGTCAGAGATTAACCAAACAGTTTCTAGTTCTAAGATAGCTCCTGGAATGATCATCAAGCTAAAAATAATGCGATAAAGCGGCACAATTTTTCGTCCCCACATGTATTCGACACATTTTTCACCGTAGTATGACCACCCTAAAAGGGTTGTGAAAGCAAACAGCACAAGACCGAGAGAAACCACATAACCTCCCCAACCAAACACGGATTGGAAAGCCGTGACTGTCATGGTCGCTCCAGTTAGCATTTTACCATCCGGTCCGATTTCACCAAGCAGATTGGTGACACCCAAAATCAATCCTGTGATTGTACACATCACAACAGTTGCTAAAAAGCTTCCTGTCATCGAAACCATTGCCTGTCGGCCTGGAACATCACTTTTTGCAGCAGCCGCCGCAATCGAAGCCGTCCCCAAACCTGCTTCACTCGTCATCAAGCCTCGACTAATTCCCACTTGCATCGAAAGAAGTAATGTAGAGCCCGCAAATCCCCCAACAGCCGCTTGTCCTGTGAATGCGTGAGAGAAAATTCCCCAAGCCGCAGCTGGAATTTGCTCATAACATTTTATTAAAACAAGTAAACCACCCCCGATGTAAATAATTCCCATAAAAGGAACCAATAAGGAAGCGACTTTTCCTATACTCTTAATGCCACCCAGGAGCGTCAATCCGATCAAAACGGCCATGACAATCCCTGTCAAAAGAGGATCTAATTGGAAAACACTCGACATGACATCCGCTACAGAGTTGGCTTGAAGCATATTTCCACCACCAAAAGCGGCTATCGCGCCACTTCCAGCAAAAACAAGAGAAAGCCACTTCCAACCGAGTCCCTTTTCGATAAAGTACATGGGACCACCGCACATTTCCCCTTTTTCATCCGTTGTGCGGTACTTCAAAGCGAGTAAGGCTTCGGCAAATTTGGTAATCATTCCAATCAGGGCTGTTACCCACATCCAAAATAGTGCACCTAGGCCACCGATGGTAATAGCAGTGGCAACACCTGCGATATTTCCAATTCCTACCGTCGCTGCCAAAGCTGTCATGAGAGATTGAAAATGAGTGATATCCCCTTTTCCTTCTTTCACTTCATCTAAGCCTAGACCTAACTTAAGTGCATAGCCTAGATAGCTAAACTGCATCCCTTTTAGGACAATCGTTAAATAGATCCCGATTCCCATCAATAACATCAATAAAGGGAATCCCCAGACAATTTCATAAACTGCGTGTAAAAACCTTAAAAAATCCATATTAAGCCCTATTCAATGAGTCAAGTTGTTGATCCTGCCGAAAGTCTACGTTCATTCGCTATTTCCTTTAGAAAATGGCGCGTCTCTCCAGAAATCACACCTGAAAGAGCAATCAAAGCAATCAAATTTGGAAAAGCCATCAAGGCATTGGCGATATCCGCTAAATTCCAGGCAATATCCATTTTTAAAGCAGCACCTGGAATAATGGCTACGATATAAAGAACTCTGTACATAATGATGCATTTTTCACCAAAAATATACTCGAAACACTTTTCACCATAATAGGCCCAAGCTAAAAGTGTCGTAAAAGCAAATAAGACTAAACCAATCGTGACCAAATATCCTCCACCGGGCACAGATGTGTTAAAAGCGGCAATCGCCATAGAAGCACCGTTCAATAATTGCCCATCCACATTTGTTTGACCCAACACACCCGTTATAGCTAAAACTAATCCCGTCATGCTGCAAACAAGGATTGTGGAAAAGAACGTGCCTGTCATATTAATCATGGCTTGTCTTCCAGGCAAATCTGTGCGTGCAGCAGCGGCAGCTATGGAAGAAATTCCCAGCCCTGCTTCATTCGTAAAGACGCTGCGAGCGGCACCCGTCTGAATAGCCATCATGATCGAGGAACCTGCGAAACCACCAAGAGCGGCCTGTCCGTCAAATGCACTTTGGAAAATCAAAAATAAAGCATGCGGAATTTCAGCTGCGTTCACCGCTAAAACAATCAAACCTGCACCCAAATAAAAAATGGCCATAAAAGGAACGAGAATACCAGCGACCTTTCCAATGGCTTTAACTCCGCCGACCAACACTAAACCCGCAAGGATAGCAAGGATAGTTCCCGTCCACCAAGGATTGAATTGCAGGGTATTTTGCACAGCATCCGCAATCGAGTTCACTTGCACTAGGTTGCCCGTACCAAAAGCCGCAATCACGCCAAAAGCAGCAAAAAGAATCGCCATCCATTTCCAGCCTAAACCTTGCTCGATATATTCCATCGGCCCGCCAACAACTTCCCCTCGCTTATCCTGTATTCGATATTTCACGGCGAGGAGAGATTCTGCATATTTAGTTGCCATACCAAAAACAGCCGTCAAACACATCCAAAATAAGGATCCTAATCCTCCAACAGAAATACCCGTGGCAACACCCGCTATCGTCCCTGTTCCTATAGCACCCGCCAAAGTGGTCATTAAAGCTTCAAAATGGCTAATGTCCCCTTTTGAATTTTGCTTTTGTTCGGCAAAAACGGCTTTTAAAGCAAAACCGAAATAGCGAAATTGAACTCCACGTAAAAGAATAGTCAGGTAAATACCCGTGCCAAATAAAAGCATGAGTAAGGGAGCACCCCAAAGCATATTTTTGATTTCAGTTAAAAAACCCTCGATTTGTTCCATGATTTCCTTAGTTTCCAATGTTACCGGCTAAGTTAAACCTATCCAATTCTTGATATTTCGATAGCCACGATCGCAAAGCATGATTAGACAGCCAGGAAAAGCATAGCTCAAAAGTCGTTTTGCGAAAAGAATTTTAAAAACACTTAAAATGCAATTAAAAATTATATCATACACCGAAAAAAAATTCATTAGAAATTAACTGGCATTCTTAGCTTCTAATTAATTTAATTTTTTCAAAAAAATAAAACGAAAAAACAATAAGAAATGTATAATATCTTTCAAGGATTTTTATTTATAATCAGGTAAATAACCGATTAGCTTTATAAATTTGATTCATCTGATTATTTTCTTCCCCTTGATTGGGTTTATCCAAAAATAAAATTTTGGCTCCTCCTCTAAGACCCTGCCCTCCCCCTTCTTGAACAGCCGTCCAAAATGAAGGGGCGAAATCCTCCCCT
Source organism: Parachlamydia sp. (assembly GCF_050255895.1). NCBI lineage: Bacteria > Pseudomonadati > Chlamydiota > Chlamydiia > Parachlamydiales > Parachlamydiaceae > Parachlamydia > Parachlamydia sp. The sequence goes on along the minus strand of NZ_JBFWIR010000033.1, from coordinate 21,000 downwards.
TTGAGAGAATAACCAATTGAAACGTTAAAACATTGTAGAAAATGATGGATGATACGTTTAGCATCGCGAATGAAAGAAGTACAATACGCATTAAACGTTTGATTTCTTCCCCCATCCCTTCGCAAGAATTCCTGCAAATAATGGAGGCGAGCCAACAGACTTTCCGAGAGAGCTTTGCATTCTTCTGAAGATATTTTGTCTCGATTTTTTTCATTTGTCAAGGAGCGCATGGCGCTCAACTCGATTGCTATTTCCCGATTTTTTTTCCAAATGTCCGCCAAACCTCGATAATTCATTTCAGGATAATAGGCAGCAAACCACGTTTCAGCTAAAAGAACGGCAGATAAATGACTCCAAGCAGCTTGAGAAGCAACCCAAAGAGAGCAATCAAGGACAGCGCCCGGATGTGGTAAATGATTAACAAGATGAATAATGCCGGCAAAGTGGTGACGTTGGCAGCGACTATAATAATGATCAACGCAATCAACCGCTAAAGATGGCCAGAGACCTTCCCCTTGGTGGATGCCTCCCACATTTAAGATAGGCATTAGAGGCGTTGCAGATACATCAAGAAGCTCTCTTAAAACATCCCAAATGGGATGGGGAGGAGCATGATCGTTAATCGGATCATCAGAAACTGCAGAGAAAGCGATGATCGTATGTGCACCAACATCGTCACAAAAATGAGGGAGCCACATCGCTTGATCGAGGGCGGCTTCCCCATCTCGAGATAGAATAGAGTAAATAAGGCCGTATTGATTCCCTAAAATTTTTTCAAAGAATCTCACCTCATATAGGGCTTGGTCAGCGGAAGTCAGTTCTCTCTGATCTACGCTCGTCAAGAGATGCGAGAGAACCGAGCCACTTTCTATAAACAGATAATCAAAAGAATCTATTTTTTTAATTTCTTCTAAAAAAATGTGTTCATTCAAATGAGCCATCTTTTCAGAAAAAATAGGTTTTAAAATAACTTTGATCCCAAAATGTTGAAATGTCCGACAAATTTTTTCTAAAGACAGTTCCTTGGCTTGCTTAGGTAAAACGTGATCTCTTGCCCCCAAAATAATCGCGTTATAGCCGAGGGAGATCATTCGTTTAGCAAAAATAATCTGCTGTTCGACTTCACCTAAATAGTTGGGAATTGCCCAATGCATGTCACTTTCTGTTTGAATGGAAAGATCACATTCAATCCATAAAGGACGAAGGTTAAATTTTGGCGACATCTTCCCCAAAAAATCGGCATGGTGTCCACTCAAAGCGGCAATTTTTAAGCTGTGAATAGCGTAAGCGGAAACCAGTGGATTAGAGGCTTGGATTTGAAACGTTCCCATGCAGTAATCTGCGTCATAAAATTCATCCTTGGAGGATTTCATCTCTAAATTTAAGGATGGGAGTTTATTTTGAATGGAAATTTCTTTATAATTCCGAATGAAATCTTCAACCATTTCTTTTGCATTTTCCATACATAACTCTAGGTTTCGATGCTTAAAATCTACAAGTTTGTTAAGATAACGTAGAAAATAGCAACCACAACTTTTTAAAGGATTTTATTTGCATGACGTTGGAAGCCTCTCCCAAAAAACATCATAGCTCTCTACCTACACCTCAAGAGCTCATCCATAAAATTTCTCCCTCGTCTGCAAACGTCTCGTTTATTGAAACCAGCCGCCAGCAAATCCGAAATATCTTGGATGGTCACGATTCAAGGCTTTTGTTCATTGTAGGCCCCTGCTCAATCCACGATATCACAGCAGCAAAAGAATATGCCATTAAATTGCGCCACCTCTCTACAATCTTGTCAGATACTTTTTTTGTTATGATGCGTGTGCACTTTGAAAAGCCACGAACAGCACATGGTTGGAAAGGATTCCTTTATGACCCTTATTTAGATGGTTCTAACGACATTCAAAATGGATTTACGCTCACACGACAGCTATTATTAGATTTAGCTGACCTGGAAATGCCTGTTGCGACCGAGTTTTTAAATCCTGCGTGCGCACCTTATTTTGAAGATCTGATTTCTTGGGGTTGTATTGGAGCCAGAACCTCCGCTTCCCCCATTCACCGTCAATTGGCATCAAGTCTTCCTATGCCTATTGCCTTCAAAAATAGCGTCGATGGAAATATCGAAATTGCAGCTTCAGGTGCCGCCGTTGCATCTAATGCCCACTATTGGATTGGGATCAATGATGAAGGACAAAATGCGATTTTAACATCCACAGGTAATTCACATGCTCATATTGTTCTTAGAGGAGGAGAAAGACATTCTAATTACGACTTCGAATCCATTGATACGGCTTTGAAAATTTTAGAAAAATTGGAACTCCCCCCCCGTTTGCTCATTGATTGTGCGCATGGCAATGCCTCTCGACAACATCTCAAACAAATGGATGTTTTTCAATCTGTCATCGAGCAAATCATTCAGGGAAATACATACATTCGTGGCTTAATTTTGGAGAGCCATTTATCTGAAGGTAATCAAGCCATTGAAAACTTACCTCTTCAGCATGGCGTGTCGATTACCGATCCTTGCTTAGGTTGGGCATCCACTGAAGATCTTGCCAGGTGGGGCCGCGAGCAATTGAATGCAAACGCTTGCAATGAAGCCCATTTGTCTTTCCAAACACTTTAATGGTTTCTCATGTCGAAAAAAAACGTCCCCTTTTTATGCGTATGCCTTTGCCTGCTTCTTTCGGGTTGCATGCGACAAATTCTGACCGTCCAAACCGAATATCTCAGTCATGAAAACTTGGCGAGCTATCATGTCAGAACACCCGATCCCTTGTTATGGAATCCTCCCATAGGCCAACGTTTGCTGGTAAGTTGGCAATTACCACCTTCCATAAAATGCACTGAAGATCTGGCTTTGAACATCCAGCTGCATTTTCACAATCACACCACGAAGACAGAGATTGTGCCCGTTCGAAGAAATACGGGAACATATGTTTACGCATTATTGAATGCCGATTATTCAGAAAAAAAAGGCATCTTAACTTACAAAGTTCAGCTAACCTTGGCCGACCAAATTTTGGAAGAATGGAGACATCAGCTTTGGGTAGAACTCATCACACTGAATGAAGACAAAGAACAAGAATAAACCGACGTAACTTTTTATAATTATTGAGTAATCATGACCATTTCTTTTATCACAATCGATGAAAATACGCCCTCTGAATGGTTTGTCGTTAAACATTCATTCCCACAAATCTCAAGAGAACAAATCCACTTATACTCAAACGTAAACGTTGAAAAAGTTTGCTCAACTGAAAAAGCCGCTGAATTGGCAGCAAAAGCATTTGCCGCATCAAACAATCTCCATTATGTAACAACAACCTTCGTTATGACAGTCTGTAAGCTTCCCAGAGGCTATGTTCCTGTGAAATTATCGCCGCGCGGAGGGGTTAAAACACAAGAAAGCACCCCTGATTTCTCCGTTGCTGTCAAAAAAGCACAACAGTATGCCATTGAGGAAGGATTGACTTTTATCTTGCCGCATTCAATCGAAACAAACAGCCTTGACGCGCTCTTAGACTAAGTATGCTTCACTCTGCAAGGCCTTAACTGACCTTAGTAAGTCTGCGTGCTCAATATCTCGTGAGCAATTTCTTTAATTTGGGTTTTATAGTTTTTCCTAAAAGTTTTTGGTAGAGCATTAGCCCTAAAAATTTTGATTCCCTGGTCGGGTTTTAGCAGATAAGCTAACAATCGACATTGGGGAGTAGACAACACCGGGAGACCCCCTCGAAATTTTAAATATTTTTTAGCCTGTTTTAATTTCCGAGCTTGTAAAAGATCGCCCACTTGTTCAAAAGAGGCGCCTGTAGTTTTTAATGGAATTCCATGATGCGCAGATAGCCAAAGAGGACTGCTTTCAGAGTAGGCTAATTCTTTTGGAATACAAATAACGAGTAAATTACCCACTTGGGACTGTTCTCCAAAGCCTTGTTTAATTATTTCAATTTTGTCGTTAATCAAAGCTCTTTGATCAGATGTTAAATCATATAAACCTAATAATTCCTCTAATAATTCATTTAACACGTGCGTCGGGTTGAGCGCATTTCCATTTTTTCTCACGTAATCAAATGCAGATTCTGAAGCTTCTATATTTTCATCATAAATATCAGCGGATATAATCTCATTTCTATCGCGAGTATCATCTATCCGTCCTTCTTTTTTGATCTCTTGAAATTCAGCAAAATTTCCATATTCTTCGGATTCAACAGGATTTCGTAAAAATTTAAAGCTTTTCAGATCATTTTGAGGATTTTGAATTTTTTGAATTTCTTTTACTAGATCGGTGTAAATGTTTAAATATGTGCTTTGTGCATGAATGACGATAGAATAGTCTTGGCTAAAATAATTGCGAATGTAGGCGTATTTCTTATAAACCTCAGCAAGCTTTGCGCTATCATTACTAAAAACCAAGTTTTTACGAATTTTTGGAGGGATCGTGTCCATGCACTCAGTTTTTTTCCACCCGACTCTTTTTTTAATCACTTCAAAGGCAAGTTCGGCTAATTCTTCAATTGGATTAGATGGAAGAATATGAAAAAAGCGTAAGCCATCTTGAAATGGCTTCTTTGCACCGGAAGACTGAGTCTTACGAAGCAAATTCACTAGATTAACATAAAAAATTTTAAGAAAATCTGTTTCTTTTCCTTCCAAAGCTTCCTTTACGTCTTGAGAATTTTCTGTTAAAAAAGTTTGAGTGAATTTGCGAACAGGAGCCAAATCACATTTGTGATTTTCAATGACTAACTCATCATCCCGAATACCGAGATATTTAAAATCTGTAGAACCCCAAAAAATAGGTTTTTCAAATAAGCTATTGGGAAGAAACATTTCACACCTTTGATAAAGAAAATAATCAATAAGTATAAACTATCCACAAAAAAACGCAAACAAACTACTTTAAAATTTAATTAAGTTATCAAATTAGAAAAAGCAGGAAAGATTTACTTCTTTTCAATGTGCGAAAAAGAGAACAGCAGCCACTCTCGTTCAAATAAAACAACGTTTGAAATTATTTATTAATTCGCTTATTTTCAGGCATTTCACCTTTAATCATTGAGAAAACATGACGATTTCATTTATTACGATTGCTGAAAGTGAGCCTCATAAATGGTCTGTAGTAAAGAATACCTTTCCTAAAATCTCGGGAACGCTCATTCAATTCTCTTCCGATGTAACTGTCGAAAGTACCCATGCCAGTAAAAAAACAGCTAAATTGGCAGCAAAAGAATTCGCCAAAGCAAGCAATCTTCATTATATCAAAATGCATACAAGTGTGATGACGATTTGCAAAGTTTTTGGCAGCTATTCTCCAGTGAAATTATCGACTGATGGAGAAGCTAAGTGGGAAGGAGATCCATCCGATCTAAATACAACGATTATCAATGCGTGGCTGCATGCTGTGCGTACCAAGCTTATTTTTATATCCCCAGAGCTAATCTGAGTAGCTATCAAATAAAAAAGCACACAAAGCGAATGCCTTGTGTGCTTTTGCATTTACAGAAGTAGTAAAGAGAATACAAATGTAAATAGCGCAAACGATTCGATAATTCCCAATGCAGCAAAACACTTACCAAAAATTGCCGGTTGTTTTGCAGAAGCTTGAATACCTGTCGCAGCAGCCATTCCTTGATAAATCGCTGAAACCATAATTGCCGCCCCCGCAACTGCCCCAATCCCGATTCCGGATAAAGGTGCTAAAGCGCCAGCTTTAATGGCTCTGCTCATCAAAAGCATTAAAATAAACCCATAAATAGACTGTGAAGATGGAGCAGCAGCCATTCCAATGAATTTTCCGTGTCCCTCTTCTACTCTACTCATTACAGCATGAGAAGCCATTCCTGCGATACCGCAGCCAATACTGCTTCCAATACTACTTAAACCCAGCGCCAAAGCGGGTCCCACCATGTCGAAATTGAAATCCATTGTGATTTCTCCTAGAAGTTAGTCAAGTGAAATTTTTCGAAGAGGATTAAACATTTTTCCTCCCCCTTCAAAGCTATAGTGATACCATTCCAAAAAGTTAAGACGGAGCCCATGGATGACGCCGCTCATAATAGCTAAGGCAAAGTTGACAGCATGACCCAATATCATCACAATCAAAGCGAGAACAAAAGTCATCGATTCACTCATTTCATTGATCACGCTTGCCATGATCGCTCCAGCCAATCCTAAAGCATATAAACGCAAATAGGAAAGTACATCTGAAAACACCTGAATCGCCGTCATTGCCTCAAACACGCCCAAAAACTTTTGTTTGAAAATGGCAATGATGACTGCAATTGCCGTCCCAATCATTAAAAGATAGAGGCCCTGAATTCCTGCCTGTTCTTTATCCAAATGGAAGATGTAGTGCAGCATAGAGGTTGCATCCAAATAGTAAGGAAAATATAAATATCCCCCCACCAGGCAGATTAACCATCCGATTGCTGTCCAATTCCGATTTGCATAGCGAATGAGCGAAATTCCAATATGAATGACACCAATAAAAAGGGCAAATTCCAACATAATATTATCTGAAAATTTGCTAATAATGTCATAGCTTTTTTTACCCTTTTGCTCGCTGTAGCCTTTGGCTAAAAACTCTTTTGGATCTGTGACCCCTTTGAGTTGCGGAAATTTATCTACCCATTCTTGGTACACCGCATCTTGGTGTTGGATGTGATAATCCGCTTTCTTTTCTGTCAGCCACGTTAAGGGGGCCATTTTATGCAGCGGATTGTCAGGGCTTAGATTCATCCCAAAAAAAGAGTGGGTGACAAGGCCCCAACCAATACAAAAAACAGCTAACAGGGTCGTAAGATTCAAAACACGCTTCCCTAAATTTTTCAAGTTTGGCTTTTTGTATCGAATGAAAAGCACAATGCCTAGAAGGATTAATCCATATCCCCCATCGCCCATAATCATGGCGAAGAAAAGTAAAAAGAAAAATAATACCCACAAAGAGGGATCTTTGTCACTAATAGAGGGAGAATCGTAAATATGCACGAGGTCTTCCCCCATGCGAGAAAGATTTTGATTCTCCAAATAGGTTGGAACAGTATCTGTCGGTTCAATTTCAATTTCTTCTGAATGTACCCTAAATTTGTCGACAAGTTTTTGGATTTCATCTTGTTTATTAACCGGAACCCATCCTTGAACAGCAAAGAGATTTCCATCTAAAATATCTTCTGCATAACCTTTGGCATGTATCAAATGATACTTGTTCAGCTTGTCAACAAGACCTTGATGCAAAAAGTGGTTATATTTCTCATAACTTCTTAAAAGATGTTCTGTTTCAATCCATTCTTTGTGAGCTTCTTGGTGGCGTTGTTTTAGCTTTCCAAGAGGATGTTCGATTTTCATCTCCACCATTTTCTCATATTGCTTCGGTGTTTTGCTAATCGAAACAAAATAATCGAGACCATGGTCGGAACCAATTTTTATGAGCTCATCTGAAAGTGCGTGATGATCAAAGAAATCCTTTTTAGCAAAGAAAAACTGCACCTTGCGATTTCCTTCTTTTTCGATAGCAGCAATGTCATCCAATGAAAAATCACCAAAAACCTCAATCCGGCTAATTTCCAAAGCCGTCATCCGCTTTTCTTCTTCCAACTGATCAAGCTTATGTTTAAGCTGCAAAATTTTTTGGGCTAAACCATCTGCGAGAGCAATATTCCCCTGATCTTCTTGCGGTAAAGTGGGAAAACCCCGCACGATTTTAATAGCAGAGGCTAGATCCTGCACTTCTTGTGGAATTTCTCGATCTTTAACTGCCGAGGGAGAAATAAATTGGACTTGCCCGATTTCTTGAGCTTTTTTAAAGAAAACTTCCCGTTCATCCTCAATTCCTACAAATAGAACTTTTTTCACGTCATAGCGCATCAGTAGCCTCCTGAAGTGTTTTTTGTTCTAAAGCCGCCGCCTTCTGAGCCTCCACCTTTTCCTTTGCAACCTTTGCACGTGCAACAGCTGCGAGTTCCTGGTCTCCCAAGAAAACTTTAATTTTCTTGATGTTGACAAGGGCACGAGGGATGAGAATTTTTTCAAAAAGGTTCACGCGAATTGAAACTTCACGAAGTTCTTTTTCCAAAGCGCTCTTTTTTTCTCTAGCCACTTTGATTTTTTCGGTAGCCTCAATTAGCGAGCGTAGCCCTGTGATTAAAGGATCTACCCATGGAGGCGTGTCAAACAAATCGTAAGTCAAATCAGCAAATTTAATGGATTCGAAATGGGGAACTTCCACACCTGCAATATTTTCAAAACGCTTATTGAGGGAAACGACTCTGGTTGCTTCCTTAAAGTCCACAGGCGTTTTTTCCGTAAAAAGCTCGCTATAAGCTTCTACCTGATAATGCTTTTGCTCATATAATTGCTCAAGTTGGGCAATTTCATTACGTGCATCATTGACTTCCGTTTGCAACATCGCTTTTTTCAACTGCAAGGTGGGCAAATATTTTTGTAATTGCCCCAAACGACCTTGCTGAGAGCGTAGTTCATTTTTCGTTAACTTAATTTCTGCCATACTTTCCTACTAAGCACCAACAAGTGCATTTTTTGGCCAGTATTTGTCTAATAATGTTTTCTTAATCCCAACTTCCTCAGATTGGAAACATTCTGCGAGAGTTTGCCATCCTAAATCTAAAGCTTCTTCGAGAGAATAGTTGACTTCCAAGTTCATCATACGGTCCTCAAATAGCTTTGAATAAGCTAACAACTGCTCATCCCAGCGAGAAAGTTTAAAACCCATTCCTTGTCTTTCACGTGCTTTTTTAGAACTTGCATAAAGACGAATCATGGTGTTAGCCAGATCTCCATGATCTTCGCGTGTTTCTTTTCCAATCACAAGCTGTTTTAAACGAGATAAGGAACCAAAAGGGTCAATTTGTTTATTATGCAGATAAAACTGACCTTCAGTGATATAACCTGTATTATCAGGAACCGGGTGAGTCACGTCATCGCCTGGCATGGTTGTGACCGCGACGATTGTGATAGAACCGCTACCTTCAATTAACACCGCTTTTTCATAGCGAGATGCTAGATCGGAGTATAGAGATCCTGGGTAGCCTCGATTGGAAGGGACTTGGTCCATCGTGATCGCAATTTCTTTGATGCTATCTGCGAATGCCGTCATATCTGTCATCAACACCAGCACGTGTTTTCCGTTAACAGCAAATTTTTCTGCACAAGCTAAAGCCATGTCAGGCACCAACAGACATTCTACGGCAGGGTCGGTTGCGCGATGAACGAACATTACCGTTTTGTTCATCGAACCGGATTCTTCTGCATTATCAATAAAGGCTTGGTAGTCAGCAAAAGTAAGCCCCATCCCTGAGATGATAACCACATCCGCATCTGTTTGGTTGGCAATACGCATTAAAAGCTGGTTATACGGTTCTCCTGGAACAGAAAAAATCGGGATTTTTTGTGATTTCACAAGCGTATTGAAGACATCAATCATCGGGATATTCGTTCTTACCATTTCCCGCGGGATCACACGACGTACAGGATTAAACGAAGGCGCTCCAATGTTAATGGACTCGCCAACAATGCTGGGTCCACCATCAATAGGTTCACCTGCACCATTTAAACGCCTTCCCAGTAAAGCATCTCCAAAAGAAGCTTGCATTTGCCGACCTAAAAACGTCACCCGGTCTCCGGTTGAAATTCCGCGTGTATTCTGGAAAACCTGCAAAGTCACAGTTTCTCCTTCAATTCGCAAAACAGATGCATAAATATGACGCCCGTCTCTTAAATCGACTCGAGCTAATTCTCCCAAACTAACGCCCTGAGCCGTGACAGTAATCAGGTTTCCACGCATGTCATTAATACGATCATATACTTTTTTCATGGGTATCCTCAGAGGTTAATCAGCTTGTGCGCTTTCGATGCTTTCTTCTATTTTGCTGTAAGCAGCGCGATATTTATCAGAATCAAACGGAAGAGAATTCATGTCTTTGATCTGATTTTGCAAGCGCAAGAAATATTGCCTAGCATCATCATGGGTTGCAAACACAAAATGTGTGTCAAAAATTTTACGAATAACTTCTAAAAGCTTCACTTGACGATGAAGAGGGCAATAAGTGTCTTCTTTATCAAACGCATTTTGTTGTAGGTAGCAAAAGTCATAGAGCTCAGCTTTTAAATAGAGGATTAAATCTTCTAAAGCCGTACCTTCCTCACCCACAACTTCCATACGCTTCCCGATCTCATCTCCTCGACGAAGAATGTTCGCAGCTTTTTTAACAACCTGCCCCCATCCTTCTAGTTGAGAATCCATTTCTTTCGCCACTTGATCGATGTATTTCGACCAGGAAATTAAAGGATCGATAGCAGGATAGCGTCTCGAATCTGAACGCTCTCGCGACAGCCCCAAGAAAGCCCCCACAACAGCCAAAGTAGCTTGCGTCACAGGCTCTTCAAAGTTACCACCCGCAGGCGAAACAGCTCCACCAACAGTAACAGAGCCCTGCTTTTCATTGCGTAAGGCGATCACACCCGAGCGTTCGTAGAATGCTGCAATTCTAGATGCTAAATAAGCTGGGAATGCTTCTTCGCCAGGAATTTCTTCAAGTCGGCCTGACATTTCACGCAGCGCTTGTGCCCATCTAGAAGTGGAATCTGCTAAAAGCAGGACATCCAATCCCATTTGGCGATAGTATTCTGCAATTGTCATTCCTAGATAAATGGAAGATTCACGCGCTGCAACAGGCATGGAAGAAGTGTTACAAATAATAACAGTGCGCTCCATCAACGTATTTCCTGTGTGAGGGTCTGTTAGATGGGGAAACTCTCTTAAGATTTCCACCACTTCACCTGCACGCTCACCACAAGCTGTAACAACGACAATGTCGACCGACGAATATTTCGATAAGTGGTGCTGAATGACAGTTTTTCCTGCACCAAAAGGACCTGGAGTACAAAACGTTCCCCCTTTCATGACAGGAAACTGCGTATCAATAATCCGTAACCCCGTATCCATCATTTTCGTGGGTTTAATTTTTTCCCCTTCAAATAAGGCGTTTTTGATGGGCCATTTTTGTACCATCGTAAAAGCATGTTCCTGTCCTTTCTCATCTTCAACGCGAGCCACTACAGTATCGACATTATAAGCACCAGGAGCAATCACCCATTTCACTTTATATGTTCCATAAAGAGCAAAGGGAACCATAATATGGTGATGAAAACGTCCTTCTAGCGTCGTCCCTAAAGTATCGCCACGACGCACAACATCTCCCACTTTTGCTTTTGGCTCATAGTCCCAGCTTTTAGCGCGATCTAAAGGTACCAAGTAGAGTCCTCGAGGTAGAAAATAGCCGGCATGTTCCGCAACTTTTTCTAACGGATTCTGAAGCCCATCTAATATAGAAGAAAGCAAGCCAGGGCCTAATTCTGCTTCCAAAAGATCGCCGACAAAATCAACGTCAGTTTCGTATTGAACACCTTTGGTATCTTCAAAGACCTGAATCTTCGCTTCATTTTTGTTGATTTCAATCACTTCAGCTTTCAGGCGAATTCCATCGACATGTACCATTGCCACTTCACCCTGTCGAATATTGCCTTCAAACTCTACTTGAAGCAAGTTTCCAAAAGCTTTGACAACTTTCCCTACGGCTTTTTTATTTTCTTGAATGGTGGTTTGGCTTTCACTCATGATGCATCCTTCACTAGGGTATCCACAGTTTGTATTCCTTTTTGCCTATCTAAAGCTCGCCATTTTTCAATGAGGGCAAGCTGAACAAAATAGGCATATATCCGATCGATTGAAAACACGTCGGTGCCCCAAAAGCTTTCTACTTTATGAAAACGGTATTCCGTTAATGCTTGGTAGAGAGCGAGTGGGTTATTGTAATGTTCATCAAATAGTTGTTTGAGATCCTCATACCCTTCCGGTGGCTCAAAAGAATTAGAATCCTTTTGGGCTAAAAGTTGAGCAACTAAATCATCTGAAGAATCTTCATACTGAAAAACTTGAACGAGGTCCCGCCCCATTTTTTTGGCGCGAAATGCGGCAAAAACAAGCCGCCATTCTCTTTCAAAGCGTAAAAATTTTTGGGTGAAGCCTTTTGAATGGGCTGCCTCTTCTCGAAAAAATGTGGACACAAGGCCAGAAAAATGAGACAGGCGATCTTCAGTTTTTTCGTGAACATCCAAAAAATCAAAGACGTAATCGGGAAATCCCTCCCTCACAACAAGCGCATCCTCCAGCTCATTTTCATCAAAAGCGCCTAAATGATCAAAGGGCTCCTTTTTCCAAAATGCGCGCATATTTTGAATATCATAATAGCGACGAAGAAGTTTAAGACCTTCTAAATCATCAGGTTGTAAATTTTCATACAGCAATGTTTCGAATTCATGAAAATTCATTTCAGGAGGCATATCGATTTTGAGCTCAGGAAGTGCTGAGCCAACAAAATAATACTGGGTCATAAACTACCCACCTTTAATGCCAAAAATAAGCTGACGGAAATCTTTTCGCGCGTAGCCGGCCAAAAGTTCTTTTAATGTTTGGTCTGTGATGTCAATTGTTAGGCGTTTGCCATGCAATTTAACTTCTGCACCACCCGAAAAATTGCCTAAGGTGACCCCTTTTTCATTCAGTTTGCTTTTCACATTCTCTAAAAGCAAAGCGTTCACTTGTTCAGGAGAAACTCGTTTGGAAATGACAGCGCTTAAATTGGAAGAGATGCCTTCTTTTTGAACAGCTTCAACAATAGCGTTCACAACATTTGCAATAAGTTTTGGATCTGCCGTTTGTTTTTCTAGAAGACCTTCTAGTTCTTCGTTAAAGAGCTTATGCTCAATTGATTGACGTAAAGATTCAAGACCTTGTCTAGCAGCTTGTTCCAAAGAGGATTGGAAAACGTTCCGCTCTTGTTCAATGGATTTGCGGGCTTGTGCATGCAATGTAACAGCCTGCTGTTCAGCTTCTTTGATAATTTTAGCAGCCTTGGCATGCGCTTCAGCAATAATTTCCTGAGCTTCTTGCCTTGCTGGTTCAAGAGTTTCCTTGCGAAGAGTATCGCAAATTTTCTGAATCTTATCCTGACCTTTCTCAAATTTTTCCATGATCACCATTGCATCTAAAAGGGTTTAAGTCGTTCCTTTGCAAAGAATTTTGTTTAAACAATTAGAATAGCCCGAGACATCCCTATTATTTTCCCAAATCATTAGGTTATTAGATGAGTTGTTTCGAGTAAAGACAAAAACGCCATTTTATCAGAGTAAAATCCTAATAAAATTGGTTGTATTATTTTCTTAGACTGATTAGAAAGCAAATTAAGATTTTAGAACGTTGAGTGACATAATTACAGGAGAAATCAGGTGAATGAAGAAGGCTTTGTTCTCATAACAGGAAGCAGTGGAAGGATTGGACGAAGCGTCATTCAAAGACTAGGTGGTAAATACCCACTGGTAGGATTTGATGTTGTTCCCTCTAAATACAAAAATGATAACGTTGAATTCATTCAAGTCGATATCACTTCAGATGAAAGCGTCAAAAATGGATTACATATTGCCCGCACAAAATATGGCCCCAAAATCATTTCGGTCATCCATCTCGCTGCATATTATAGCTTTGGAGAGGGAGACCCGACTCTTTATCAAAAAATTACCGTCGAGGGAACAGAACGCTTACTTCGAGAAGTACAAAAATTTGACACCCAACAGTTTTTATTTTCTGGAACCCAATTAATTTATGCCCCTTGTCCAGTAGGAAGAACGATTAACGAAGACTCTCCGATTGATCCTAAATGGGACTATCCAAAATCCAAGGTTAAAACGGAAGCTCTGATTCAACAAAATAGAGGCACTATTCCCACCGTTATCATGCAAATCGCAGGATGCTACGACGATCAGTGCCACTCCATCCCTATCGCGAACCAAATTCAACGCATCTATGAAAAACAACTCATTAGCCATCTTTTTTCTGGCAATCTCAACCATGGCTCTCCCTTTTTGCATTTAGACGACCTTGCGGAAGCCATTTGGTTGGCTGTCGAAAAAAGGCATACACTCCCCCCCGAATTAAAAGTGTTAATCGGGGAAGACGCCACATTAAGTTACGATCAAATCCAAAGGATTATCGCTTCTCAACTTTATGGTAAAACATTCAAAACCTATCAAGTTCCTAAGTGGGTTGCCAAAATAGGTGCATGGATTTTAGATCACTCCCCATTTGAAAAAAATTTTTTTATCAAACCTTGGATGATCGACATCGCGGATGATAACTACACGTTAGACATTACGCGTGCAAGGGAGACTTTGGGATGGACACCGAAAAATTTTGTGGGTCATTCCCTTCAAAAAATGATCAAATCCCTTAAAGCAGATCCTCTGGAATGGTATAAAACCAATGATCTGTCAATTCCTAAATCGATGAAAGAATAATGCTTTACTCTGAACAAAAAGACCGTTGGACTCGTTATGTAATTGTCATTTTAGGGTGTTGGTTAATTTTCACTCCCTTGACATTTACCTCTCAGAGTCGCACCCTCTACTGGAATGATATTTTATGCGGCATTTTGTTGGTCACCTTTGGCTTTTATGCATTAAACACTAGACACACATGGGCGCCCTGGGTTTGTGCCGCAATTGGCGTTTGGCTTCAATTCGCGCCCCTTCTTTTTTGGGCACCCGACGCACTGACTTACTTAAATGAAACCCTTGTAGGATCATTAGTCATCATCTTTTCAATTTTAATTCCTGGTGTGACCGTTCAAAACCAAACGTTCGGAAATCCCATTCCAGAAGGATGGTCTTACAACCCCTCCTCATGGCCTCAAAGAGCTCCCATTATTGCCTTAGGATTTGTTTGTTGGTTTTCATCTCGCTACATGGCCTCTTATCAATTAGGCTATCTTAATCATATTTGGGATCCTATTTTTGATAACGGAACCCTTAAAGTCATTACCTCATCCGTTTCAAAAGCATTCCCCATCTCAGATGCAGGCTTAGGAGCATTTGCCTATACAATTGAGACTTTGACAGGATTCAAAGGTGGTATAAAACGGTGGTATACCATGCCATGGGCTGTGATTTTTTTTGGAGTCTTGGTGATTCCCGTTGGCCTGACAAGCATCATCTTAATCATGCTCCAGCCCATCTTAGTAGGATACTGGTGTTTTTGGTGTCTTTTAACCGCTTTTTGCATGCTGGCAATGATTGCCCTGACCGTTGACGAGGTCGCAGCAACCCTGCAATTTCTATCACAATCAACGAAAAACGGAAATTCTTTCTGGAAAACATTTTGGAAAGGTGGTGAGCCGTTATTGAATGAGCGCGATGCCTCGATAATCACTTATGGATGCTTGGATAAATGTTTAAGCATGGTAAAAGGTGTTGGTCTTCCCTGGAACTTAGCCTTAAGCGCTCTTATCGGAATAACGCTTCTTTTTTCCAAATCTTTTCTCTCCTTTGGAGATGAAACAACAGCACCTTATATTCTAGGAGCTCTCATCACCACGATTTCGATTATATCGGTAGCCGAAGTAATCCGATCTTTTCGGTATTTGAATATGGGTTTAGGATTGTGCTTAATCGCAAGCACCTGGTTTTTAAAAGAATTCACCCCTCTATCTTTAGCCTTGACTTGCGGAATGGGAATAGCCTTAATTCTTTTATGCATTCCACGAGGAAAAATTAACGAAACCTATGGAAGCCTCAATCACTGGATTTTATGATGACAACGTCGAGCAGTCAAAAATTTGGAGTTCGCTCGTAAACTCGAACATAATCTAAAATCAAGATTTCAATATTTATGAATATTTTTTCCCCTCAAAATTAATCGAGGAGCATTTTAGAGAGGATTTTTGAAATCTGAAATCCTCTCTAAAATGCGCTATCATTGCTTTGTCAGCGTTAAATTAGCTTCATAAAAAATGAGATCCGTCTCGATACTAATTTGATCACCAGCATTTAAAAGCTGCGAGGTTGTTGAAGAGACTTTCTGAGAATTTGCTAGCACATCACTAATTGTCACAGGAAGATCAAAAACAGCATTATTGACTTTTAGTTGAAAAGTAAAATTTGAGGAAACATTGGATGTCCCTTCAAATTCAATGAGATAGTTTCCAGACAGTGGGATTGTAATAACACCACCAGTTTGCGCTTTATGAACAAGCGTTACAGCTCTGCTATTAAAAGGAATAGCTCCTGGAGCGTTCAATGATCCTGAAAAATAAAAAGACGTTTGAGTTATAGCCTCATTTTGCTGATCTATTAATTCAGCTAAGTTTTCAGCTGACATCAGAGACTGAGTTAGTAACATCAAAGATGCAAATGCGCATCCTGTAAATTTTATCCAATTTTTCATACTTTTTCTCGTTTTGTTGTTTAACTAAATATTGTTCCCCTAAAAGCAATGCTTTTTAATAGGAATTTCTTTTCATAAAAAATAAACCCACTGTTTAACGAATTTGATGACCACGTTGTGTTATAAGCCTCTAATTTCGCATCCCAGCTTTTTTGGGCATAACCTGAAGATGGATCCATTTTATAACTGTGAAATATTCTTCTACTATGACCTTGCCCTATCTAATCTTAATTTTCAAAATAATGGACTTGAAGAGCACGATCATAATCAGAAAATACAAACCTAATCCTGCTGTGATCAAAAGAAAATTTCAATCTAAAAATCTATTTTTAATCAAATATTTCTCATGTGATAAGTGTCGAATTTGTCACTCCTTTCTCTCCTAGAGTTGGATGACATATTTTTGTGGTCCCATGCAACTAAAGTAACATTTTACATATCCGATTCGACAATAATTGAGGGCTTGCCAGCTACGCGGTGGGATAATAAGCACATAATCGCACGCCTTTCCAGGACACATTTCTTAATCCATATTCACAATCTTTTTCTAATTGCATGTTATGGATTGAGCCTGTAGGCATTTCTTCAGAGACACTTGACACGAACTGATCCAGAAACGGACCTGATTTATTTTGGCAGACGTTACTATGACACTCAAATAGCTCGCTGGATCACTGCTGATCCCCTTGGTTATGAAGCTGGACCCAATCTGTATGCTTATGTGAATAACAGTCCTTTAACTAGTATTGATTTATATGGTTTGCATATAGGTGGTAGCGTCGATTTTCTTGAACAGAAAAGAGATCAGGAATTCAAAGATCGAGTATCAAGAAATGTTAGCGCATTTGAAAAAGGAGTTGGAAATTTTTTAAATCATCCAATTGAAACAATTGATAGACAAGAAATGTATTGTTCACAAATTTATGAAAGCTTCAAGTCTGGAAATTATAGCGAAATTTTAAAACAATGGGATCAATTAAATGACCAGCAGAAAGAAAATTTTATTTATGAGAGAATTGGAGAAGCAGCTATAGAATCTGGGATAGCTATTGGTGGTTTGATATTAACAAAAAGTAAAGGATTGGGGATACTTCAGTGGGCTGTTAAAAATCGCGCTGTTATAAGAGATTTCATTGATGACTTGTACCAAAAAACCAATAGTAGGTCTCTCAATTCAAAAATTACTGAACAATAAAAAACAATTGAAAATCTAACAGAAATAACAAAAAGAATTTTAAAAGAAGCAAAACCAAGAACTAACAAATTAAGACCGAATAAAAATGCTGAGGGACCTCATACATCTTTTAAAATAGATCCTTCTTCTCAAAGAATAAGCGGATATGAAACATATGACTGGAATTCTATTACAGGTATATGGAGTGCTGTATTACGTTTCAGAGGAATGGGAAAACCTCACGGTAATGTCCATCCACCATTTATTTTAACTAGAACTCCGGGTAAAGGTCCAGGATCGCCCCCTATTGTTCCTACTAAACCATCATTAAGGGAGTTGCCGAATGGGTATTAACGAAGAAAATAAATTACTTAAAATACTTCAAGAACAATTTAAAAATACTTTTAATTATACTGAAGATGATTATTTGCATGCTTTTGGAAAGGCAAGCCAGGTTTTATTGGCGTCAATAATTTTTTTTCCTGATTTTGTAGAAATCGATTCTCGTATTTTTTTAAAAAGAAATGTTCTTGATCAAGATGTAATAAGAAAAATGCTTGAAGATGGCGAGGATATCACCGAGGTTGAAAAAAAATTTAACTTTATAGAAGTGGATTTTCTTTTCGATGGAGGAGGAAGAGATCTTGCTGAAGATGCAGACATTGTATTTGCGCAGATAATAAAAACAGCTTGGGATGCATGGTTAAAATATCAATATCCAAGTCGAAAATTTATAGTAGAAATAATAGATGTGGAAGGAACTGGAGAGAGTTTAGGTGTTCAATTTTGTGAGGAAAGTAAATTTTCTATTTATGATTAATAATCGTTTTATAAATGAGATGAAGAAAACCGCTAGAAAGTGACCTATTCCCAATAAGTTAAAAATAGAAGTTCGTGTAAGAGACTGTCAATTTTTCTGTGTAAATCATTTTAGCCGATTTCTAAACCAAGCCTTTCGCCATATGCCCAAAGCTAGGTGAGAAACGACTGCTTTCCATTCTCGGTGAGGCATTGTCCATTTTTTAGAAATGTCCCTTACCGCCAGGAATAACATCTTAAATAGGGCGTCATCTGTTGGAAAAACAGCCTTATTTTTTGTGACCTTTCGAAACTGTCTATGAAGGCATTCTACCGCATTTGTGGTATAAATGATACGACGAATTGGTTGAGGAAATTCAAAAAAAGTAGAGAGGTTTTCCCAGTTCGCTATCCAAGGCTTCATAGCCAGCGGGTACCGATCATCCCATTTTTCTTTTAACCTTTCCAGATTTAATTCCGCCAATTCTTTCGTCGTAGCCCCATAGATTGTTTTTAAATCAGCTACAAATTCTTTGGAATGTTTTGTTGGAATAAACCTAATTGAATTCCGAATCATGTGAATCACACAAAGTTGAATTTTAACATCAGGGAACATCGATCTTATCGCATCAGGAAGTCCTTTTAAACCGTCTATGCATGCAATCAAGATGTCTTTCACTCCACGATTGCTTAGCTCTGTGCAAACTTTAAGCCAAAAATTTGCCCCTTCCGATTCACCGACCCAAAGACCCAGAACATCTTTTTTCCCGGCATTGTCTATTCCCAGGCATGTATAAGCGGCCTTTGAAACAACTTTTCCACCTTCTTTCACTTTGTAATGAATAGCATCAAAGAAAACTATAGAATACACTGACTGAAGCTGTCTTGCTTGCCAGCCGGTTGCAACCTCAATTACCTTATCTGTAATTAGATATCAGAGCGGGAGACATTTCAAAGCCATATAGTTCCTGAATATGTGCTTGAATATCCGTTGTGGTCATGCCTTTTGCGTACATTGAAATTATTTTATCATCAAAATCACTGATGCTTCTTTGCCGCTTTTTTACGGCAATCGGTTCAAATTCTGAATTTCGGTCTCTTGGGACTTCAACTTCAATTTCACCATAATTGCTTTTAAGTGCTTTTTTTTGTACGTCCGTTTCTACTGTTCCCCGAATGATGTCCTTCGGGAGAGTGCTTTTCATAACCGAGGTGCTCGTCCATTTCTTTTTGAAGCATTTGTTCGAGCATTCCACCGATTAAACGTTGGATAAGTCCATTTCTACCGGTAAGATCGTTTGCAGTTTTGCATTTAGCAAGCTCGGCTTGCAGATCAAAATTTTGAGGAATTGACATAAGTCTATCTCCATTTGTGTAAATTTAACCGCTGCAACTCCGCTTCGCTTCGTCGCAGCTTCATTTTCTCTTGAAGGGAGAAATAAAGATTATTCATCCCTCAAGTTTATTTACACAGATTTATTGACAGACCCTCGTGTAAAAAAAGGATAGTCTCAACCAACATGTTATAGATTTCAGAACAGCTTCTAACCCACATTCCACGGTGCCCCCACGATCCTGTCAATTCAGAAAAGAGTACCTGCGAAGGGAGTGTACAGATTTTTTTGAGATATGGTGAGTCGACCCAGGAAACTTCCTCCTGAGCCTCTCTTAGAACGGTGCGGTTTTGCTCAAAGCTTTCTAACGTTTCTTTGTCTATGCCAGCACTTCCAACATTTGCTTTTACAAGTCTATAGGCTTCCATTACCAGTGTTTTTGGAATGATAAATTGTTTTGCTTCATTCATAATTTCCTCCTGATTTCAGTTGAATTATAAATGTTGCTACTTAATCCAACTTCGTTGCTCCGGCTACATTACTAGCCCTCTTAGCTATTACAAGTTAGTCCGCCCCAGTGCCTTGCTTTGGTACTCTTATTCTCATGGTTGTCTCCATTTGAATGTCTCCCTTTTCATCAAGTAACGGGTTCCCGCAGTTCCATTTTAAAGCCCAAATCAGACTCAAGCCATCTATACGCCAGATGTCATCTATACAGTAACCAGGTTTCCTATAGATTTTTTTTTCATAAGATTTTGACACGCTCTTAGTTGCAAATGTTGATTCGATTGGATTCGTTGTTCTTATATATTGCCAATGCATGCCTGGAAAATCATAAAAGCTAAATAATTGATCTTTGTCTTTTTTCAAACATTCACAGGCCTTTGGATATTTTGATTCATATGTCCCAAGAAACTTCTCAAAAGCTTTTAGTCCATCCGTTTTTCTTGGAGCCATATAAATTTCGTGAATGATCTCTTTGGCATACTTTTGAACACTTTTTGGCATTTTATCTAAAATATTAGCCGTTTTATGCACCCAACACCTTTGCTGCTTTGTTGCTGGAAACTCTTCATTTAAAGCTGCCCAAAAGCCAAGTGCTCTATCTCCAATCGCAAGCTTTGGTCCTTCTTTGAGACCTCGATGGTTTAAATTTTGCAAAACTTCTTTCCAAGACAGTTTGCTTTCTCGGTGCCCATCATGGATCATGATAAGTTCTTTATTTCCATTCTCTAAAGCACCTATCAGAACCAGAACACAGGGTCGATCTTCTTCTAAACGAATGTTAAAATAAATCCCATCCGCCCAGATATAAACATACTTTTTTGCGGATAAATCACTTTTGAGCCAATTTTGATATTCTGTTGTCCATGAATCTTTCAATCTAACGA
>NZ_JBFWIR010000032.1:0-33258 GCF_050255895.1 Parachlamydia sp. | reverse complement strand
AAGCGATGGCAGCCAAGGTCCAAAAAACAGGTTTAATCCAAGAAAATTGATACCAAATAAAAAGAGAAATGCTGGCAATTATCAGGATCAAGCAAAAGGATAAAAGTTGTAATCTAGTGGGCAAAAGCCATTCTTGAAAAAAAACGAGATATTGAAAAACATTTGCTTTGGAGCTGTCTACAATCCCCAACTTTTGACGCGTAATTCTTAAATTTTCTTGCACTTTAGACGAATCAGAAAGTAGGTTCAAGGCTTTTTCATAATACAAAATGGCCAAGGGGTATTCTTCTAATTGAAAATAGGTATTTCCCAGGTTATAGTAAAGTTTGCCGTCTCCATAAATAGGGTGATAAGCAACTTCCATCTCCAAATATCCCTCTAATGCTTGATTAAAGGCTTTTTTTCTCTCGCTGAGAGTGGTTGCCCTTTCACCTTCTTGATAGGCTTTTTCGACCTTCTCCAATTCTTTTTGCAAAGTTTCTCGAATCAAAAAAACGAAACCCGCCATAAGCACAAGGCAGAGTAAACCTGCTATCCCGATCTTTTTGAAATTTTTTGGCATCTTTTACTCCACCTTAGAAAAGAGTTCCTTTCCTTTCGTTAAATATTCCTCGACCGAAACCTCGGGATGACCGGAAAAACGCATTTTTTCAACTTGCATCAAAAACTCACGTACTTCTCCCACAATCCCCTCTCGCGGCAAAGCACCAAAAGTGACCTCTGTCGTTGGAATTTTTTTCTTCTCAACTAAGCGTGTGAGCAAGGCTCGTGTGATTAAAGCAAAGCAGAGATCGGGCTGATGCTGGTTCTTTAAGGCTTCTTTTAAAATTTGCTCACTCTGTGGAATTGTTGAATGGCGTTGCATATCAGCAAGATGTTTTTTTAATTGAATTTGAAATAATAAGAACCCAACACCAAGTGGAATCAGAAGAAGAGACCACCAAGTTGCTAAAAATCGATTATCTAAATTTTGTCTAGTTAAGGGCTCATTGCCTTGAATTTCTATATCGTGCGGTTTCGCATTCTGGGGACTCCACGCCTCCTTCGCATTGACTTGCGTTTCTTTTTGGAGATCCGGCTGAGATTCTGTGACCGTTAGTGGAATAGGAGCTGAGCGTTTAATCACATACTTTTTGGTCTGAGGATTAAACGAAGAAAATTCAATACTCGGGATCTCATGCACCAAAATAGATAATGGACGCATCTCAGCAATAAAAGAAACGGTATCACCTTGAATTTTTCCTGAATCGTGCAAATCGCTCTGTGTGAAAAGTCCTTCAAATCCAGGTTGACAGCATAAATCTGGTAATTTAATAGTCGATAAATCACCCTTACCTGTCACTTGAATCGATAACTGAATCTTATCCCCCACCTGCACAGTGGATGGTGTTAGCATTTTTACTTGGTAAGTAAAATCACCGATGGCACCATTAAACGTTTTGGGTGTAGTTTCTTGAGGAAGTTCATTCACAATAACAGTTACAATAGGCGCTGGAGCACTTAAGAGCTGTCTTTCTGGTCCTGCATATCCTTCAATTAAAGATGGACCATAAACATACTTTCCTGGTTTAACAGCTTCAACCTCTTGCATGATTTCTCGAATACTAAAATTGCCTTCTGTATGGTCATGGATTTGTTTACTCCCCACTTTACGCATGCCCACAGCATCTAGCATAGGGACAAGCTCTTTAGTGAGATTAATATCGGTATTGAAGACATAACGATAAACAAGTTGCGTACGCTCTCCTGGAAACAAGGTCGACTTTCCCTGCACAAAAGCTTCTAATTTTAACACAGGGGTTACATTTGTATTGGTGGACGCAGTGGACTTAGGAGGGGCGGCAGAGGGGGGCTCATAAGTGGAGCTCGGTTTAGCAGGAACTGCTGTTGGTCTGGAAGCATGCGCATCATGAACTTCATAAGAGGAAAGTGCAGACTGATATTTTTTCCCTCCAACTGTGACATGAATATTAGGTAGCACATAAAGTCCCTTATCTTGCGAATCTAACGTAAAAAGATAAATAGAAATAACTAGCGGGCTGCCCTGTGCCATTCGTACATCACGCTGGAATTGGGCTTTTAAAGGCGTTTTCCCATTTAGCATAAAACTTCCAGCGTCCACAGCCTCCTGTGAATCATGCGTAATCATAATCGTCCCAGGCAAGGGTTGTCCAGCAAAGGCCTGATCACTTTCGATCTCCGCTGTCACTTTCACGTCTTCAGCACAAAAACAAAAACTATGCCCGAAAAAAAAGAAGAGAAGCATGAAACCTATTCTTACCATGGTTTGTCTCCTTGGTTGATCGAAGCTGGAGCATAGGCTTGTTTCAAAGCGCGATCACTTTTTTCCATTTCTTGAGCCATTTTAAAAACTTGGTTCATTTTCTGTTCCGCAGGTTGCGTGGAAGAGGACGTATTCTGTTTTTGCGGTTGTTGGGCTTGCTGAAGATTTTTTAACTTTTCTAAAGCAGTAAACCAATCTTCTACTGCTTGCTCTTGTAAAGAGGCCACTTTGGCAAAATTCGATTCCGGGGTTTGTAAGTTTTTTTCTGCTGCTCGTGCTTTTTCATATCCGGACCCTACAAAGGACAAGATATCTTTCCAATCCTTTTCTGAAAATTGATCATGCGTATTTTTTTGCTGCATGTTGACAACCGCTTCTAAAAATTGCGGAATTTCAGCAAAAGTTTCGGTTTGCCGATTCTGCACAATCTTTTGAACCTCCTCGATTTGCTTCGGCATTTTTTGTTGCAATTGATTGATTTTTAATGCAAAGCGCTGTTTCTCGATCGCTCTTCTCAGCAATTCTTGAGCATCTGTTTTGCCGCCTCCCTCTTGCTGATCCATCACATTTTTTAATTCCTGCTCAGCCTCTTCAAAATAAAAACGTCCTAAAACATCGTTTTTTTCTTTCATGAAGTGCACACTTTTTTCCAGATTTTGAGTGGACTTTTGCAAACCTGTCCTTATCTGATCTTTCCCCCATTCTTGCAGCTGTTTTTGCTCCTCCAATAAACCAACGAGGGCAAGTGTGGATAAAGAATCTTGTAATTCCAAATTGAGATAAGACTGATTAAGCCTTTGCAACAAAGACATAAAGGGCCTTCCTTTCCATATTTTTTGCAAAAGATTTTGCAAATTCTTCTCAGCTAAATTCAAATGCTCTAAGCTTTCTTTCCATCTTCCCTGCTGCATCTTATCCAGAGCTAAATTAAAGTCATCCGAGGCATAATGAAAGGGAGATTGCGATTCTTTTTCGAAAAAAGGCTGCAAGGTTTTCCAGAGAAAGATCCAAGATTGCGCATTCGATAAAAACCATTCTTTATAAGCTTCCTCTTGGGAGGATGTAAAAGCTTGAGATCCTAAAAAATGGAGGTCTTCTATAATAGCATTTACACCTGTCAACAAGAGTGGGATTCCATTTTCTGGAGAAAACTGAGAAAGTTGTTTTTGCTGATTCACTTGTATCGCCGAAGCAAGCTGTATACGAATCTCTCTTGTGATAGCACGCAAATTTTCTGAGACCTCACAAACCTGGCTACCTTCAATGCGTTGTAACGAACACTCTGCCTTTTGTGCTTCTTCTGCATTCATCAGAGCATTTTTTAAAATATACACAACAGAGATAAAATGATCCTCTGTATCACTCTGATTTTGCGATAGCTGAATTCCTTGAAATAGACGTGTAATGGCTAAATTTTTTTTCAGAGAAATCACTAATAAGGGGAAAGATGTTGCAGATGGAGCGATTTGCTGAAATTGCGATAAAGCTTCATTCCATTTTTTTTGTGCAAGCAAAGCTGTCCCTCTATTGTACATCACAATTTCCTTCTGCCAACGCCACATAGGGAGCTGCAAAATTTTTCCATATTCTTGTTCAGCTCGTTGATAATCTCTCGCTGTAAATTGTCGGTTGGCGATATCGGTTTTAATTTCAGACTCCGTTTCTGCCGCACATAGGGCTAGACCAAGGCATGAAATCACCCAAACCATCCACAGTTTCATTTGGGACTCCGTGTTTGATGACGCACAATAGGAAAAAGAATTTCAATTGTTAAAAAAAGAAGCGCAAAGGCTAATGGATATTGGAAATATAGGGTGTAGATTAAAGATTGAACCATATCTTCTTTTACAGAAGAAGTCTCGTTGGGCTTTGATATCCATTCCTCGAGGTTTTTCTTTTTCATTTTGCTGAGGATATCCTGAGCAATCTCAATGGAAGACTCCTGGTCTGCGATGATATACTCCCCGGAACTCTCTCCAATTTGTTTGAGCCATGTATCATCTCTTTTGGAATGAATTCTTTGCCCTTGTTCAAGAACATCAGGAATTTCCCCTCCTTCTCTAGAGCCAATTCCTATTGTATAAATGGTTAATCTATCCTTAAATTTTGTTTTCAAGTCATCTAGAAGGACTCTTAAGTTTTTGGCTTTTTCTTCGGCCGAGATATTTTCTGTGTCTTCCCCATCGCTTAATAATACAGCCACCAACTTTCGATCTTGCGGCAACTCTGAAATTTCTTTCTGGATGGCTTTTACAGCATTAATCAGACTTGTTCCAGTGACATTCCCCTCATTTATCTGTAGATCTCGTATCATTAAACGCAAAAATAAGGCATCCATCGTTGCAGGAGAAAGTCTGGTCGCTTGCCCCGCAAATCCCCACAAAGAAGCACTTTTACCATCGAGCTGTCGAGCAAGCTCGTCCACAATTTCTTTTCCATATTCAGAACGGGTTTGGTTACGAATATCTTTCACTTGCATCGACGCAGAAGTATCCAGGATGAATTGCATCTGATGTGTAGGAATCCCTTCTTCCTGCCCAGTTGAGAGAACTCTATTTGGTGCATAATGACTATTCCCTTTTGGTTGCATAAGGGCTAATACTGCTGCTAGCCAAGTCAGACACAGAAGTGTCCCCTTTACCCAAGTACTTACAGGATCTCGAGGAAGCATGACCATTTGGACAATCTTTGAATACTGTTGCATTACACTCAAGCGGTGGCGATGTAAAAACATCCCGGCTAAAACAAACAGGAAAACTCCCGGAATTAAAAAGGCGGCGAGAGGGAAATCAAAGAAAAGATCTTTTATCATGGTGCTGTTCTCAATAAAAAAGCCTTTAGAAGAACCGAAAGCAATAGGCATCCTAATCCAATGACGATCAAATAGGGATATAAGGAAATCCTTTGATATCTCATTGGCTGATCTCGTTTACTCAAAACAGGCAATATACTTTTTTCTAGTTTATCGATATCGGCATAAATATTTTTTAATTCTTCAATATGATCGAGAAGATAAAACTTCCCGCCTGTTATTTCTGTCACTTTTTGCATAACTCTTCTCTCAGATCCAAATTCTTCCGATGCGATGCGGGGTTCCACATTAATGATATACACACGTACCCCCTGCTCTTTCGCATATTTGGCAGCATCTTCCAACTCAATACTGCGATATTGATCTTCCCGATCGAGTGGGTTAGGATCTTGAAAGCCATCTGTCACGATTAACATGATCGAGTTTTTGATTGTATAAGGAGAAGCTTCTTTAAGTTCTTCTGCAAAATGTTTTGTGGAGGCAATCAAATTAGCTGTTTTAAAAATCGCATAACCAATGGATGTCCCGTCCTCGTCTTGATGCTTCACAATTGAAAATTTATTGAGTTGATCGATAATCGCTTGATGATCCAATGTCAGGGGAGATAGAACCTGTGCAGTTCTGGCAAAACCAATCAATCCAACAAGGTCGTTGTGTAGTCCCTTCAAGCCTTTGGTGGGATCGCCTTTTACAAAGTCTTTGGTTATTTCCACAATAAAATCGATTTTTGGAACAGAAATGCGTCCTTTTTCATCGGAACTGAGTGGAATTTTTTGTGCCATAGATCCTGATTGGTCCAAAACCAGATAGATGGCAATTCCCTCATGAGGAGTGTGATCTCGCGCACGCTCCCCACGATCTGGTTTTAAGAGATAAAAATGGGGATCCATCCATGCAATTGTCAAAAAGGCTAAAGATCCGATTTTTAACCAAAAAGGGACTGCAGCATACTTAGCTCTCCAACTCAAGGTCAGTGGCTTTAAATCTGTCAAATTAGAAAATAAAAAAAGGGGTTGCTGGGGAAGTTTGCCGGCTTTCCAAAGCCCTAAAAAAATCGCCCATCCCAATAGAGCAAAAAAGCTAGATAAATAGCTGATTTCAAAGGAAATACCTTCCATGACTCAGCCTCGATTGTTTTCTTGCGGCAACCAAAAATATAAAAGTAGACTGTTTGTAAAAATAGAAAAAAAACTCATCGCAATGGTAAAGGCGACCAACCAAGGATGCAAAAGCCCCATCGCAGCAAAAGGGATTCCTAAAACCGGATATAAAAATGCAAACCCCACATTCTGACGCATTTTTCTAATGGCCTCTTTTGATACGTCTTCCGCTTTTGCTATGGCCAATTCCTCTTCAAGGTTTTCCTTCAACCAAGCCACTGTTCGATTATAGATGTTTATAATGATGGGCATGGCTAATCCTAGCATGCAGGGACAGGCCATCACCCACACATCTGCACCGATTCCACAAGCACGCCAACCATTTCCTTTTATCAGCCACCATGTCAAAAAGGCAATCACGCTACTCAGCGTAATCACACCTAAAAGAACATGTGCAAGGCGATCAGCAAAAACTTTCGGGAGCAAGTCAATTTGATTTCTCTGCTTACCAACAAGTAACCATTCTCCTAGTAGCAAAACAGTGATTGTAATCGCACTCACCATAAAAAAAGATGGTAAATTTTGTTGCCATAAAACGCAGCTATATAGGTAAACAACTGTTGAAATCATCATAAGCACCGTTTTGTGGCCGACTTGTCTTTTACGTAAAGCATGGTAAGCTTGCCAATAGAATAAAAAACCACCTATTAGTTGAATGAGAGTTGCCAAAATGAACTGTATATTTTCTGAGATGAAGATTTGTCTGCCCGTTAGCATTCCCCCAATTTGCACAAAAAATGGCAAGCAGAGAAAACATGCGGCTAAGCAGAGTATCAAAAGTACTTTCTTTCCATCCCCTAATTTCATGGATCAGCCCCCTCAGATTCAAAAAAACTTAATACTCTATCTAAATCATCTAAGCTATAGTAATCAATAGTGATTCTGCCCTTTTTGCCTTTTCCTAAAATATGCACTTTTGTTCCTAACTTCCGTTGAAGCTTTTCCGATAGCTGTTCAAGGAAGAAGTCTCGATTTGCATAAACCAAAGCATTTTTTTTGGCTTTTTCTTGAATGCGCAAACTAGCTTGTTCGGCTTCTCTAACTGTTAACTCATCCCTTAAAATCAATTCATAAAGCAAATGTTGTTTTTCTAAATCTGGCTGGGAAAGAATAGCTTTTGCGTGCCCCATGGTAATGACATTCTTTGAAACATCATCCTGAATATATTTTGGTAGGGTTAATAAGCGGAGATAATTGGACACTGTCGAACGCTTCTTTCCAATTCGCCCAGCTAATTCATCTTGACTAAACCCAAATTCCAGCATCAAGCTCTTTAAGGCCTTCGCAACTTCAATGGGATTTAAATCGACTCTTTGCACATTTTCGATCAATGCGGCTTGTGCAGATAGCTGTTCACAGCTGTTGCGCACGACCACTTTCAAGGTAGTCAATCCAGCGATTTGCGCAGCTCGGCAGCGTCTTTCCCCAGAAATGATCTCGTACTTTTTTTCATTGGCTTCATTTGTCACCAAGCGGACAAGAGGAGGATGTAAAATACCCACAGCTTTAATTGAACAAGCTAACTCATCAAGTTCCTCTTCTGAAAAATTCCGGCGTGGCTGAAAAGGATTCACTTGAATTTGAGAGAGTTGAACTTCAACCAACTCTTCCTGATAAAATGTCTCTTCGTTATTTTTTTTCTCTACAACTTGATTCATCACGACCTGCAAGGTTTTTCGCTTTACAATAAAAACTATTTGTTTATGATTAATGCTTTACAGCAAGAAAATGGTAAATGATTAAAGAAAACATTCATTAAATTTCAAGCTGTTTTTATCTTTTCCGCAAAATTCTAGAACTTATTTTTGACTGAGTGTGGTTAAACTACAATGAAAAAGCAGCATAAACATCTATCGTCTCCTTTTGAAACTTCTGAAACAGCCTCTTCTTCTTCCCAATTTGATTGGGATTCTGTAATGCACTGGCTGGAAACAAATGGCAAAATCCTTCTTGGAGTCGCTGCCATTCTGTTTTTTTTATTGATTCTTTTCTTCCGCTTTATTTTCGATGACGGAAAAAATGCAGAAGCAGACTATTTTCAAGCAGCCTCCGCCTTTCATATATTTGAAACTGCACATCCTGGCACCAATCCAAAAGTTGAACTGGAAGCTTTAGATACATTGAAAGGTTTGTTAACCAAGAGACCCGAATTACATGCCGCTTACGATGGAGTGATCGCTCAAACTCTGATTAACCGTGGTTTGATTCAGGATGCGCAACCTTTTGCTGAATCAGCTCTTTCTCGCACAAAAAAAGACGAGCTCCCTTTTTATACAATCTTTGCACAAACAACATTGGCCATCTGTGATAAAAAATATGAACAAGCTTTAAATGCTACTCAAACTCTCGCCAAACAAATGGAAGAACAAACTGACCACTTTTCTTTTGGCGAAACTTTAAACGCATTTAATCTACTACGCCTGGCCATGTTGAATCAACAATTGGGAGCCCCTCAAGAAGAGCGCAAAGTCTGGGAGTCTTGGGATTCCTTTAGAAAAAAATCTCCTGTTGTTTATGAAAAAATTGCTCGAGAGTTTGAAAGTGAAAAGATTCTTTTAACTAATTATGTCGAATCTCGTGAAAAGATTTTAAAAAAATAAGCATCATTAGCTTGCAGGTATTTTTTTTAGATGATAAATCTAGAATAAGCACTCAGTAGTTTAAATTGATAAATTATTGGGTAAATCCCTCAACATGCTTAGCAGAAGGGATTTTGTCTTTGTCCCCAAAATAGTGGAACGATGGAGCACCAGGGAGGTGACATAAGTCTTTATTCGCTCGAAGCCACAGCCTTTGGGATTTTAAAATGAAAAAGAAAATAAAGCTTGCCGTTTTAAAAATTGGAAACAGGCAAGATTAGAAACAAATCAATTGGAATACGTCAAAAATGATATGTTTTGGTTTCAAAAATAAACTAAAACAAAGATGCGTTTTCCGGAAACTCCCTAGCTTTGGGTAAGTGGAGAATAATTCGTGAGTTCAAATAGTTACTCACTGGCATTTGACGATTTGAAAAAGCAAGATTTAGAAGAAGTTGGCTTTAAGCCCACGCTGAATCTAATTGTCAATCCACAATATCAAAAAAGTTTGAATTCGGTTGAATTTGCATCTGAAAAGGAAAAAGTTGCAAAAATCGAAGGACGACTCACAGTTTCTTTCTAATAGGGAAAGAAATAACCTATGTTACCTAGATTTTAGGTAAAAGGCGGCCTACACAAGCCGCCTTTTCTCTTTAGGTTATTCAACCACCTTCAGTAAAGGCCTTAACCGGTGGATTTCCTCTGTTATCTCTGGACTTATGAAACAATGGGTCAGAATAAGTTCTCGCAAAGACTTCGCTTGACGAACCATTTCGATAACTCCTTTATCTGTGACATTCTCACAGCGAGTCAAATTTAATCTCTGTAAAAAGGTACAGCGTATTCCCATCTCGATCAAGGAAGCATCCCCGAGTGAACACCTAGCCAAACTCAAAGTCAAAATTTTAGGAATATTCATTGCAAGATTCAAAAAGCCAATGTCTGTCACTTTGTCACATTCTTCCATTCTAAATTCAGTGAGCTGCAAACAGGCTTTTAAAATTAGTTTGAGATCTTCATCTGAAATTTGATGGCAACGCGAAATATCCAAAAATTCTAATGATTGAAGTTGATAAAGTTCCGCCCATCCCGCTGCTGTGATCTGCCCATTACTACTGACATTTAAACGGATTAGATGGGGACAAATGCCAATCATTTTACGTAAATTGGCAGGCGTTAGCCAAGCACACATCGAGATATCGAGCTCTTCAATAAAAGAAGGGATATCATAAAGCCTTTCAGTAAAAATGCGTGTACGGCTGACATCTAGACCGATTAACTTTGGACATTTCTGCAGAACCTCGCTAAACGAAACATCCTCTGTTAACGATAAACTAAAAGCCAAATGTGTGATCCATTTTTGTAGCCGGTCAAACACATCCAGGGAGTGGTGATTAAATTCCAAAAATTCAAGTCCGAGCCCATTTTCTCCTGGTTCAAAAACGCGCACACTGAGTCCAAGCCCATTGATTAAATCGCAGCAGGCATGCTTTAAAAATCGCCAGCCCTGCTCATGGGTCAAAATCAAATGATCGTAAATATTGGCTCGGTTGAGATAGCGCGTAAGAACTTCCTGCGTTAATTCCGCGACAGGAGTCATTTCCCACGTTGTGGCTTGCTTAAGAACACTCCATAAAAATTTCTCCTCTCTTTTCCATAGAGAGGGAATCTCACCAAATTTCATCCACTCAGTTAGAGTTGTCAAAACGTCCCACTCCACACCACGCAGCGTGATTATCGAAGGACGCGTCTTACCTAAGCACTCCTTCAAAAAAAAGTCATGTAAAAAGTCGCTGGCTGTTCCAAATAATAAACTATTCGTTTCGAGATGGCGCTCTCCTACATGACAAGTTAGATCAAGAGGAATGCTTAATTCTAATTGTGAAAAATGCTGCCGAATTTTTTTGCCGATATTTTTTGAAATATGAAAAGGAATCCGATCTGTTGCAAACTGCTCTGTCACCCACTCTAAACCCAAGCGCAGAAATTCGTTATGCCGTAATAGCCACTCACCATCTTCAACAGAGGCATCAAAAAAAGCATTGAAAACGTAAATATTTTCTTTGACTTTATGAAAAAGGGGTTCATCCTCTTCGGAAGAAGATAAATACATCAATTCCGAAGGCAAAAAAGCGGGCATCAACATAAAAACCTACAAGCTGTATAGAACAATTAGCTTGAAGCATCCCCATTTTTTATTCAAATGAGAAATATAAATCTTTTAATTTAAAGATAATGCCTTTTATTTTTGACACTTGGGAAAGAAATAAGCTATCCATTTTTTTATTTCCGGTTGCCCGCGGCTCATGTAACGTCAGCCATGAATTAAGCCATCCCGTATGTACAAATTAGTTCTCCGAGGCTTGGCTGAGCATCGATTGCTTACCCAAAATTGCCCTTTAGAAAGTATTTGAAAATTTAAGTTATTGATTTATACCTGTTTACCATTGTTCTTGTCATACAAAGATAGATCATTGCTTCACTTGTTTCAGTCCAATACTCATAATCTTTACTCATTCGCCTGTCACCAAAGGAAATTCCTTGATATATTTTAGATACTTTTCCTGTGTCTGTTTGCAGAAACATAAGAATTCAAAACTGCAGAATTTATGAAGGTGAAAAATTCAGAGGGTATAACTTTAGTAACCCGAGTTTGGGTTTATCCTTATAGAGCTTAAATAGATAGATAGATTTTTAGTAACGAAAGACATCTGCATGATTTGAAACATTGGCTTACTTAGCAAAATAATGTTTACGCCATGCGAGGTCAAAGAAAAAATACGATTGATAGTACAACCAAAATCGAACTATCTTCATCCTATTAGTCTGCGTGATTTTGTGAATTTGAAGTATATTAGAAAATTCATTGAAGGAGCATTTGGAATAATCTCAAGGCTTTTACCTAGGAAGATTTATTTCATTAGTCCTGAAGGATTTGAAATTAAAGTCTTCGGATTTCTTATTGCAGCCACAACAAACTTCCTCGCAAATTAGTTATTTGCAACTTATATTAATTAATAATTTCTATGCTACACAGGCATTATGAATATTCTATAATGCCTTTATTAAGTTTAGTTTAGGAAATCATATTTGTCGCCCGCCTGTTATTCTTCTATAGGGCGAGGCTTTAAGCACAAAATATGCTTTATCCCTGCCGGACGTCTTTCTTCATTAGTTTCTTCTCTAGGAGCGAATTCATTTTTTGTTGTGATTTGATTTTTCATGTTTTGAAAAACATTATTGGTTTTTTCCACTTTTATATTTTTCTTTTGCAATTCATTTTTATGGCTATCTTTATTAGGATCCCATAATGGATACGGATATCTATTATCTACCAATCTCATATAAAACTCCTTTTTGTTGAATTATTTAAATAATTTCCATTCGATCGATTACATTTTAATGCATAGTCATTTTGCATTTCAAGAGAATAAGGCAAATCATCAATAGCTTTTTGGGCTGCGACGTATCTTTCTTCAGAACTGGCTTCAACTTTGGCTTTAAGATTATATGCTATAAGAATAATATATGAATCTATCTCTCTCTAATTTATCGATCCAAAAAGTTATCAGGCTGAATGTCAAAAATCCTTTCCAATAGTGCGTTCTTTTTTCCCTCCTTACTGCTAATCGTCTAAACTTTCTCTGTAACCAAGATATCGCGCGTTCAACTTTCCAGCTTATCCGCTCAAAAGGGACTCTAGTTTTTCTGCTGCCTTGCCAGGTTTTTTGCGCCTGCAAATCCATGTGGAAATTTTGCGTCTTAAGAGCTTGTCTCTAAGTGCTTCTGCATCATATCCTTTGTCTACTTCAAAAATAGGGATAATCTCTTTTGCTAACACGCTGCTAATATGCTTTTCCACACGGTCCAGTAATGGCTCAACTTCTTTTGCTGCTGTACTTGTAAAAGCTATGGGAGATTTCCATCTATCAACAAATGTTTAGTTGTATATAGAATATGTGGCATAGGCCAAAATAAATCCTGTGATTTTTAATTCAAAACCAGCTGAAGTCACCGCATGAATTTTCCTCGGCAGAAATCTTGAAATTACTCCAAAGGTGGTTCAATAGTTCTTCGAATGTATTTCAAGTTTACGAATTCTTCCAAATCGATCAATCGGGTTGAATTTGTTTTACGATCTGCTAGTCTGATTCCCTGCTTTCTAAATCTCGCCGATCTCCATATTTTATGAACACGCTTATTCAAGCAACTAAGCATAATATATTTACGAATATATTCATGCTCATATAAGAAGCGACGAGCCAGAGAGCCAGATCCAAATTTCCATAAAAGAATCTCATTGCCACAACAAAACTCATCATCACTTCTGAGGTGCCGATCTTAACATTATGCCAATCAAAAAAATTCTGATTCTGAATAAAGTCGTCACAAAGGCAATAAATTGCTATAATTCGTTCTTTCATGGCCTCGGCTCTCTGGTTTGTTTGTAGAAAAACAATTTTGAGAGCTTGAGGCCTTTTTTGTTTAGAAGAAAGTTTATTTAAACAGTTACTTTCCACTTAGGTTAAGAATTCAATTTCTTTCAATCGAATTTCAAAGAATTTATTTTTTGTTATACTGATATTAAAAGAACTTAATAAGGATTTTTTATGAAAAGACTCATCATGTTTTTTATATTTGCGGTTTTTAACTTTTTCGCTATTTTTTCTCAGGAACTTCCTTGGAGTGAAGATTATCAAATGCATCTCACAGGAAGAACAGCGTCGTTGATGCCCCAACTTACGACTTATCCTTCTTTAGAATCCCCTATCAACGACTTAGAAGTAATTCTCAAAAAATTCCCCGACGAAAAAATTCTTTTATTCGATTATGGAGATCTGATGAATATCGAAATTGCGTCTTCTTCTCTCAGTGAAGAAACTATTCAATCGATGAAACCCGCCATTGCATTTGGTTTTAAACGCCTCTTTAACTACAAATCCAAAGACCCTTCGGTATGGGGAAAAGGAGTTCAGGACAATGAAAAGGCCTTATTAAATTTGGAACCGATGACAACATATAAATCGATCGTGAACGGAGTTGTCCTCGAAATCGGAGAGGAAGATCTCTCACAACTCGTGACAGAAAAAGCAGGCTACGATCTCGTTCCTCTTCTTATAGCGGATTGGAATGAAGCGCTATCTCAAAATCCAGAAGTGAAAATCCAAATTGCTTATACGTTTATTGCTCCTAGCGAGCTACGCGACAATATTGCCTATATCCAGACGCATTATTATCCTATACGCGGAAATTTATTCGCTGTTCAACAAGGCGCTGTTATTTATGGGGAGAGATTTTTAGATTTCTTAAATGCCACGACTTATATGGCAAATGGAACAACTCTGACCAAAGACTGGGATCAGCGAACATTTTCTAAAATTCTGGATTCTAAAGAGCCCTAGTTTTAAGCCACTACCCTCTATCATAAATTGAAATTCAAATACAGGGCGGTCCTAAACATGTAATGCTGAACTTAAATTTTATTGACTTTTCAGTCGGGATAAACAAATATTTTATTTGTGATTACAATCAACATCAAGCATTACTATTTACAACTAGCTATAACTGCAAGCGCATTTTCATATTGTTTATCAATTTCTTGTTGATTAGATTTGGCTGTCCAAGTGTCTATAGTTTCAATGTGTACGGCGGTATCTTTTTTAAGGTTAATATAATATACTTCATTTTCAAGATAAAGATCTGCTACAAAACAATAAGCATTTGTTAACTCTTCTCTATTTGTTACACAAGCTTTTTGACCAAAATTGCTCATTACTACCCCTCCATTAGGCTTAAGATAAAAATTGACACGAATGACATCCCCCTCTTTAATTTTAATACGAAAATTTATTATAAATTTCAGATTAGTATTTAAAATAGGATGTTTTTTGCAAAGAGCAATAATTGATTTTTTAGATTCCAATTCTTTTAATTTATTGATTTGTTCTGCTTGAGATTGAGCTGCAATCTTGCATTTCTCTACCACCATTTCAAGAGTTCTTACCGTAGCCTCAGGGAAAAATCTCTTAAAGGCGGCCATTTTTGTGCGGGCATTAATCTTGCTTAACTTTTGTCCCTCAGTAAGTTGTAATGCTTTGCCCAGGCTACGCATGTTAAGAATATACTCATTTCCATTATCATCCTTGAACCTTTCAGCCTGACTAATTAATACCTTAAATTTACCCCACCAGCTATCCTTAGAGTATGCTTGTACACTAACAACTTTTGGAAATTTGCCAATTGGCGTTTCCGATGTTGATTGATATTTATTGACTGCATCTGGAACTTGTATGTTAACTCTTCCTCCAATTAATGTCGGATAAAAAGAAAAACTCATATTTACTCCAATATATTTTATTAAAATAAATACGTTATTTAAGATTCTACTTTTTTATTTGTCAACAACAAACTAACAGGTAGTCCTAAATATGTAGTGCTCGATGTTGATTGTAATCACAAATAAAATATTTGATCATCCAGACTGAAAAGTCAATAAAATTTAAGTTCAGAGTTACATGTTTAGGACCACCAAATACAGTATCTTTATTGCCTTTCAAAAGATATTTCAAAAAACAACTGGCACATAGATTTTTATTATCCCATTCGCGTCTATCAATATCTTTAATGTAATTCATGACAAAACAAACCAGCTTTTAATTAATTAAATTAATAAATACAAATTAAGCTAAACAAAAATCACGTAAGTATATATAATTAATACACTTAAATAAACAAATAAAATTACGAGGTTTTTGTGAATCCTTTACAGTCTTCCAGAGAAACTTGGAATAACGATTCTTTTGCTTTCAATGGAATAACTCTCCAACACACTCATCAAGAAAAAAACATTCCAGCAGATACCAATGAAGCTATAGGACATTTGTATAGCATTTATGAATGCGTAGATAAAATTTTTGCTTTAATTAAAGCGGAAAGTCATTCAGAAAAAGACCTGAAAGACTACTTAGTTAAAGATTTAAAACACATGGAATTCTTAATTGAAATAATTAAGAAAACGTATACAGATGGAGAAATGCAGTCATGGGAAGAATTCGTCTCTAAAAATCTTAAAGCTTACGAAGCTTCACCAGAGTCTCCTTCCATTTCTTCTCGCCCTCCTAGCTCTCAGCAAGATATTGCGAGTGAACCAATAAAAGAGAGGGTTATGCATGTATCAGGAGCCACTAACCGTAAACCCGTTTACGCATTTTTCCATGAAGCTCAAGGCAATCCAGTAGTCCAATACAAACATTCCCATGGATTGAATCCTTACACGGTTTGCAAAAACTTTGACAAAGTTTTAGAGGCTGTACGTAAGTGCTCTGAAGTAGGCGAAGAAACTAGAGAGAGGTTTCCCTCCGCTGCCGAAAATAATCTTAAACTTCATAATGAATTTATACAAATAGTCGAAAGCAAGAAGAGAAAATACTTGGAAAGAGAGAGTAATAAAGCGGGAAAACCAAAAATAGAAGAACGTTCTTTCAAAGTAAAAAAACAAAGAGTTGAACCAGAAAAGATACAGCCTACACAATAAAAAAACAAACTAAACCTCTGACTTTTAGTCAGAGGTTTTCTATCTCCACCAACTTCTCTTTTAGTTTACCGAAGCAACTCCGAAAAGAAATAAAAAAAATTAACAGTATAACTTGCATTTATTTAAATTAAAGACACTAATTAAATATTTTATAAGGTTTATATGAATTCTCTTCAATCTTCCAGAGAAACTTGGAATAACGATTCTTTTGCTTTCAATGGAACAACTCTTCAACACATACATCAAGAAAACAGTCATGTTCAATTGGACACCAATGAGGCTATAGGACATTTGTATAGTGTGTATGAATGTGTGAATCATATTTTTGATTTAATTCATTCAAAAAATCATTCGGAAAAAGAACTCGGTGCTCATGTCGTTAAAGATTTAAAATACATGGAATTCTTAATTGGAATAATTAAGAAAACCTATACAAATAAGGAAATGAAATTATGGGAAGACTTCGTTTCTCAAAAGCTCAAAGTTTATGAAGCACCCCCGTTATCTCCTTTAATGCCTCCACAATCTCCCTCTATTTCTCCTCCTAGCCCTGAACAAGTTGCGAGTCTAGAAGTTGAAAAAATAATCACCCATATTCCTGGAGCCACTAATCGTGATCCTTTTTACAGAATATACAATGGTTCAGTCCAATACTTTCATTCTCATTCGTTAAAGCCCCAAGCTGTTAGAGATACCAACACATTTTTAAAAGCTGTATGGGCGTGCTCTGCGGTAGGCGAAGAAACAAGAGAGAGATTTCCTGAAGCTGCGGAGGACAATCTTAAACTCCATAATGAATTGATAGAAGCAATCGAAAATAGAATAAAAAGACAACTGGAAAGAGAAAATAAAAAAGCGGGGAAACCAAAAATACGGGAACTTTCTAGCAAAACAAAAAGACAAAAACTTGAAACTGAAAATCCTCAGCCCCCAAACTAAACTTTATGGCATCGGTCAAAGATTTTCTTATTTATTGGATTTCTCATTTAAATTCAATCAACTTAAAACACTTATTTTCAATAAAATTAACATAAAATCACATTACTTAAATTAAAAACAGTACAATTATAAATGTATTATGAGGTTTATATGACTCCTTTACAATCCAGAGAAACTTGGAATAATGATTCTTTTGCTTTCGATGGAATAACTCTCCAACATATTCACCAAGAAAAAAATGTTCCATCAAATACGAATGAAGCAATAGGTCATTTATACAGTGTTTACGAGTGTGTAAACAAAATTTTCGACTTAATTCAATCGAAATCAAACCCACAAAAAGAGCTTAAAGACTACTTATTTCAAGATTTAAAGCACATGGAATTTTTAATTGGGATCATTAAGAAAACCTATACAGTTGAGGAAATGAAAGAATGGGATGACTTTGTTTCTCAAAAACTTAAACATTATGAAGCTTATGGACAAGTTCCTGAAACTACTTATGAGCAAGCTGTCCCTCTACCACTCTCCATTTCTCCGCCTAGCCCACAACAAGTGACGACTCAGCAACCTAAAGTTATCCATATAACAGGAGCGGTGAATAGAGACACGTATTACAAAATTATACATAACGATCAAGGAATCTTTATTAACTATTTTCATTGCCACGGCCAAGTTAAATCTGCAAAAAGCGACAAGAAAAGTCTCGGTGTGTATATAGCGGCTTTGCAAAAATGCTCTAATAAAGCAGAAGAACTTGAGGCACGATATCCTGATGCTGCAGAAAAGCTGCGTCTGTTTCACGCCCCTCTACGACAGCAAGCATTAAAAAGACTGGAAAATGTAAAAGACATTGAAAGAAAGGCTGCAATAGAGAGATCTCAACCAAGAGCTTAAGTGGCAAAACCTCTGGCTGTTAAAGCCAGAGGTTTTTTAATTCTAATAAACATCAAATTCTAGCAGGCGTGATTCGACTCCCCCGCTATGGAGAACATGGCGCCGTTTTGCGGCAAGGCCCACTTCTTTAGTCAAATCTAAGTTTCCGGTGAAGACAAATCCTCTTGCAGGTTTCGCCATCTTTTGTTTCATAAAATCCCCAATCGAGCGATACAGAGGACGCAAATCTTCCGCAAAATCCAATCGTTTCCCGTGTGGTGGATTAGTCACTAGCAATGTCGGTAAAACAGAAGGTGTCCACTCTCTAAAATCGCCCTGCACAACCTCAATTTCGTTCAAAAATCCTGCAGCTCGAATATTCGTTTTGCTCACGCGCACTGCATTTTTGTTGATTTCAACTCCAAATAAATGACCTTTGGGTATGGGCTGACGCTTTTGGTCGGCCTCCATTTTGACTTTAAGCCAGTCGGAAGCCGAGAACTCAGGAAACCGCATAAATCCCCAATCTTTGCGTAAAAAACCAGGAGGTGTTTGAGAAGCCATCAAAGCAGCTTCAATCAACAAAGTCCCTGATCCACAACAAGGATCACACATGATCTCTTCTTTTTTGTAATTCGCTAATCGAAGAATAGCTGCGGCCAGATTTTCTTGCATGGGGGCTTCTACACTGTCTAATCGATAACCTCTTTTATGAAGGGGCGCACCTGAAGTATCCAAACTAAGTATGGCCGTGTTTCCTTGGATAAAAAGGTTCAATTGGATATCAGGATTTTTGACATCGATATTGGGCCTTTCACCAAACTTTTCTCTCAATTGATCGCAAATTGCATCTTTAACAACTTGCGCTGCAAATAAACTATTCCTAATCAATCGATGATTGACGTTGGAATCAATCGCAAATGTCATCCCTTTTCTAAAGAAGGGGATCCAATCGAATTGAGAAGCTCCTCGATAAAGAGCTTTTTGATCGTAACAATTAAAGGTCGTGAGTGGAAATAACACACGGCTTGCAATCCGTGAATTATAATTGATCCGATAAATGTCACTGAGGTCCTTGATTTTAACAAAAACTCCTCGAAAACCAGGATGGGCGTTTTCAAAGCTAAGCTCTTGTAACTCTTCAATTAAAAGGGGTTCAAGGCCTTGTGAACATGTCACAAACAATTCTGTTGAGGCGAGGTTTTGATAACCCATCACTGATTATTCTCCTAATTAATTATGCATAAAGATGATAACATCACCGTCTGCCACCGTATAATCTTTTCCTTCTGCACGCACTTTGCCGGCTTCGCGAGCGCCTGCTCGACCTTTGTAATTCACCATATCGTCGTATGCGACAACTTCTGCTCGAATAAACCCTTTCTGCAGATCGGAATGAATTTTACCCGCGGCTTCTGGAGCCATAGTTCCTTTGACAATCGGCCATGCACGCGTTTCAATATCTCCGGTTGTCAAGAATGTAATCAATCCTAACATACTAAAAGACTCTTTTATAAGGCGCTGTAAACCTGATTGCTTTAACCCTAAACTTTCCAAAAATTCAGCTTGTTCTGAAGCGGGTAATTGGGCAATTTCCTCTTCTAAATTCGCGCAAATTGTGATCACGCGATTCCCTTCTGCTTCCGCATACTTTTTCACGCGCTCCACAAATTCATTCGTCATGGTATCTAAATCTGATTCGGCAATATTTGCTGCATACAGAACTTTTTTTGCCGTTAAAAAAGGATAGGGTTTTAGTAATTCTACTTCTTCAGAGTTCAATTCCAAGGTTCGGATCGGTTTTCCCTGGTCCAAATGCTCTTTCGCACGATTTAAACAAGCTAAAACAGGAACATAATCTTTATTGCTTTTGGCTTGCTTTTCAACTTTCCCCAACACATTTTCGACCATTTGAAGATCGGCCAAACTAAGCTCAAGGTTAATTACTTCGATATCGCGAATCGGATCGACACTGCCCGAAACGTGCACAATATCGCTCGATTCAAAGCAGCGCACCACATGCACGATCGCATCAGTTTCGCGAATATTTGCCAAAAATTTGTTTCCGAGACCTTCACCTTTGGAAGCTCCTGCAACTAAACCTGCAATATCGACAAATTGCATGCTTGCTGGAATAATTTTTTTGCTATGAGATAGTCCTGACAGGACGTTTAAGCGTGGATCCTGAACTTCCACGATTCCAATATTAGGATCGATTGTACAAAACGGATAATTGGAAGCTGCTGCCTTATTTGCAGTTAACGCATTAAAAAGAGTGGATTTCCCAACGTTAGGTAATCCGACGATTCCACATGAAAGATTTGCCATAAGTTACTCAGGTTAAGTAGTTCTATCTAACAGATAGCTGGGTTCATGAGGAGTTGTAAGGATTATTCCTTTTTATTTCCTCTGTTGTTAATAGTTTGCCAATAATAATCAAAGGATTATAATAATTCAATCTAATAGTAAATTTTATAATTTTTTCTTGACGCCTCTCTTAAATGTGAATTATACTAGAATTAGGAAGATAAAGAGAGTTTAGTGCTGCTCATAAATGAGTAGTTTTGTATACATTTGAAGATACCGTAACTTGATTTATTGAGCTTGTGAGACTTGGAGTCACATTATGGGCGAAAAAACCGAAAAGGCGACCCCGAAAAAGTTACGCGATGCACGCAATAAAGGACAGGTTGCAAAGTCGCAAGATTTGCCCTCTGCTTTTACATTTATTGTGTCCATTTGGGTAACCTTGGCCGCCAGTAAATTTCTTTTTGATCATTTAGGCAGCTTTACGGTGATGACTTTTCATCAAATCGCTAAGGGCAGCCTAGACACGGCTATTCCTGATCTTTATATTCAAGGCTTAACAGAGATTTTTATCACGTCTATTCCCATTCTTGGAATGGTAAGTGTGATTGGGGTTTTGATCAACTTTCTCGTAGTTGGCCCGATGTTTGCATTGGAAGTATTTAAGTTCGACATCAAAAAATTTGACCCTATTTCAAACTTAAAGTCTAAATTCAAGCTGAAAACACTCGTCGAACTGCTTAAATCGGTCCTTAAAATCTCGATTGCGTGCTACATCGTCTACGATGTGATGTGGAAAAGTTTGCCGGTTTTAATTAGAGCCGTCTCATTACCTATCGACGCTTCACTCATGGTGTTTTATGCGTTTTTGATGGAAGTTGTGATTAAAGTTGGATTATTCTTCATTATCATTGCAGTGGCAGACTTCATCTACCAAAAGAAAACCTTTGCTAGTGAAATGAAAATGGAAAAATTTGAGGTTAAACAAGAGTACAAAAACTCTGAGGGTGATCCTCAAATTAAAAGTAAACGAAAACAAATTGCGCAAGAAATCGCTTATCAAGAAGGACCTCGTGGGGGGGTAAAACGTGCTCAGGCAGTTGTCACGAATCCGACGCACTTAGCCATCGCGATTGGATATAAAAAAGACTACGATGCAGCTCCTTTTGTGCTAGCAAAAGGCGAAGACGCCCTAGCTGAGCGAATTATTAAATATGCGGAAGAATTTAATGTTCCTGTTGTGCGTAATATTAAGCTAGCACACAAATTGTGGGAAGAGGCCGATGTTTACGAATTTGTCCCTGAAGATACTTATGAATTGATAGCCGAAATTTTACGCTGGATTTCTTCTCTTAACACAGATACTCAACACGAATACACAGAAAGGTAGCCATACTGGAGATACAAAAAAAATGGATTTAATACGTAGAATTCTTGATGGTATAACTAGCAGATTGGGCGGTGAAAGATCGCTAGACACCATCTCCCGGTCGAGTGACATTGCTTTAGCGTTGTTGATCATTTGTATTATGGCAATGATCATCATCCCGGTTAATCCGCATATCATCGACTTCTTAATCGCCTTAAACTTAACGGCTTCAGTAGCGCTTTTGATGGTAGCCCTTTACATCCCCAGTGCTGTGCACCTTTCCATTTTCCCCTCCCTACTTCTGATTACGACGTTGTATCGGCTGGGGGTTAACATTGCTTCCACACGACAAATTTTGCTTCATGCGAATGCCGGTGATATTATTTTCCAGTTCGGTCAATTCGTGGTGGGTGGTAACTTCGTTGTCGGTGGTGTTATCTTTCTTATCATCACGCTTGTGCAGTTTATTGTGATCACCAAGGGTGCGGAACGGGTAGCGGAAGTCGCAGCACGTTTCACTTTGGATGCGATGCCTGGTAAGCAAATGAGTATTGACGCCGATATGCGCGCTGGTATCCTCGATTCAAATCAAGCCCGAGAAAAACGTCTAGCCATCCAAAAAGAGAGCCAGTTATATGGTGCGATGGATGGTGCGATGAAATTCGTTAAAGGGGATGCGATTGCAGGTATCGTGATCACCCTGATCAACATCATCGGGGGGATGATCATCGGGATGACATTGAATGGCATGCCTGCTATGGATGCCGTAACAACTTATTCTCTCCTCTCTATTGGGGATGGTCTCGTATCTCAAATCCCCGCCCTATTAATCTCGATTACGGCCGGTATTGTCACAACCCGTGTCTCGAGCGATAAAGCCGAAAGTAACTTGGGTAGTGAGATCTCGGGTCAAATTTTAAAACAACCAAAAGCGCTGTTGATTTCCGCTGGATTCTTAATGGGTATGGCAGCTATTCCCGGTTTCCCAAAACCTCCTTTTTTGATCTTTGCCTCCGCTTTAGGACTTTTAGGCTACTCTCTTTGGGTTTCCGAAAAACAAAAAGTAGAAGCTGCTAGAACGGGAGGAGGAGCTGGAGGAGGGACAATCTCTTCTGCGGCCGATACCTCCACGGTAGATATGGGTGTCCAAGGACACAAGGTGGTCTCGGGTGGTGGTATAGATAGCTACGCTTTAACACTTCCCGTGGTATTAGAGTGCGGATCGAGCTTAAGCCAAGAAATTCAAAAAGCACAAAAGGGACAAAGCTTTATCGACAAAATGATTCCGAAGATGCGCCAGGCACTTTATGCGGATTTAGGTGTGAGATTCCCAGGTGTACACGTCAGAACAGACTCCCCTATTTTGGAAAAAGATGAATATTCGATTCATTTAAACGAAGTCCCCATTGTCAAAGGTCGAGTTTTAGAAGGATTTGTTCTCACCAATGAAAGTGAAGAAAACTTGAAACGTTATAATCTTTCTTACACAACCTATAAAAGTGCCTTGGGTCTTCCATCGCTTTGGGTAGAAAGCAAAAATATTGATTTGCTTAACAAAGCAGGTGTCAAGTACTGGAATTCTCTAGAAGTGATGATTTTGCATATTTCGTACTTCTTCCGTACA
This sequence comes from Parachlamydia sp., assembly GCF_050255895.1. Taxonomy (NCBI): domain Bacteria; kingdom Pseudomonadati; phylum Chlamydiota; class Chlamydiia; order Parachlamydiales; family Parachlamydiaceae; genus Parachlamydia; species Parachlamydia sp. The sequence continues at coordinate 9,774 of NZ_JBFWIR010000032.1, read as the reverse complement.
TACGCCAACGAATTTGTGGGAATTCAAGAAGTCAAATCGATGTTGGAATTCGTGGAAAAATCATTCCCCGACCTTGTCAAAGAAGTCACTCGCTTAATTCCTCTTCAAAAGATGACGGACATTTTCAAACGTCTCATCCAAGAACAGGTCTCAATTAAAGACTTAAGAACCATTCTCGAATCCTTAAGCGAATGGGCCCAGACCGAAAAAGATACAGTGCTTTTAACTGAATACGTTCGTTCCTCTTTAAAACGATATATTAGTTACAAATATTCACAGGGGCAGTCTGTTCTTTCTGTGTATATCTTAGATCCCGAAATCGAAGACATGGTGCGCGGTGCGATTAAGCAAACATCTGCAGGGTCATACCTTGCACTCGATCCCGATTCAGTTCAGCTCATTTTGCAGGGTGTCCGCAACACCGTTGCGCCTCCGCCTCCAGGCGGGCAGCCTCCTGTATTGTTAACTGCCATTGACGTTAGACGCTTTGTGAGAAAATTGATTGAAATGGAATTTACTGATATTTCGGTCGTCTCGTACCAAGAAATTGTACCTGAAATCCGTATTCAACCCCTAGGACGTGTCCAATTGACCTAACACGCAGTGCTTGACGTCTTTATTTTTTTGAATCTTGTTTGAACCTCGGAGGTTCGCATGCCCGATTGGAATATCCAACAAGGACTTTCTGATAGCCGAGTCAATGTGACGCTCGAAGCGATGAAACAAGTCCAACAGGAAACAAAGGAAGAGCTTACCGCGGAGCAAGCGGAAAGTAAGTTAGCTTTCCAAGAGTCGCAAAAGGAGATTAGTAATCCTTTTGCAGCTCGCCTAACTAAAAAGGAAAAGCCACTTTCTGCGCAGCGCGGTCGCGTGCAAAAATCGGGAAAAATGGGAGAAAAAGCTGATAGATTGCTACCTCTACAAGCAATTAAGGATGCAGCTAGTCAATTTCAAGGAAGGAACCCAGAGCTTAAAGCTCAAATCCTTGTTCTTTTGCGTGAACAAATCAAACCTGATGACTCCAAGGAAGAAATTTTACGCAAAATTTTAGAGTTTTATCCCGACGTCTCCTTAGCTGATGAGGCCCTTGAATTTCTCCTCGAAACGACCGATGGAGAGCTCTACCAAAAAATTAAAGAGATTAAGGAAGAATTTAGCCAACAAAACGATCGCGAAATTGCAGCTGGGCGCAACATCAGTGCGCAAGCACGTCAAGCAGCTGACGCTGGTTTGGGTACACCGACCACATTGCGAGATATGTATCGAGATATCACGGGAACTCCTCGCGATTCAACCTCCCTCTTCCAAGAACTCTCTCAAAGATATCCGTTCAACGAGCTTAAAAAAGTGGTCTCTTTCCTCCTCCACTCTCTTGGGAGTGATTTAAAATCCAAAGGCCCCTCTATTCCACGGGGTCAACTACACCGTCTTATTACAGAAACCCGCTCGCTCCAGGCCATTTTAGGTGTATACCGCTTCTTTCAAGGTCGCATGAATCTTATGCATAGCCTCTTTAGCAAAGAGGGATTAGATTTCCCCGAACAATTGACTTTCGAAATGATGGCCAAACAATTTATGTCTCTTGCGGCTGAACGTTATCCTTCTGCCGATAAAGTCTTACAAAGAGCTGTTAAATTAGGCATTGAAGATTGGATCTTAGCTAAAATTATTGCTTTTAGCCAATTTCGAGATGCTGTACGTGAAGTCGCCATGAACCAAATTTATAAATCCCTCCAACACCGGGATGAACTTTTGCTGGCAATCATTGAAGCTCTAGAAGACTTGGAAGATGACCTTGAGGAACAAGAGGAAAAAGAACAGGAAGAAGAGGAAGATAAAGAATAATTCCCTATCAGAGGTTTATTATGGTCTCAGATCTTTTTGATACTTTGCTGGCTGAAGTTGGACAAAAATTGAAGATAAACGATCTCCATGCAGATCGCAATCACTCCTGCCTGATTAACTTCAAAGAGGGTATTTCTATTCAAATTGAAAGAGAAACGCGGGGTGAGCGCATGATCTTTGGTACAACAATTGGATCGATCCCCCCCAGTAAATATCGAGAAAATGTCTTTCGCGAAGCCCTTCGAGCAAATGGATTGCAAGAGCCTCGCATCGGCGCATTTGCATACAGTAAACAATCCGATCAATTGATTCTATATGGAACTTTGCCCATGCAAGACTTAACGAGCGAGAAGATTGTGGCTTTTCTAATCCCATTTAAAGAAAAAGCAGTTCAATGGAAAACAGCCATCGAAAGAGGAGATATTCCTTCCTTAGTTGGAACGCAAGCATCTCCCGGAAGTGGAGGCGGTATGTTTGGTCTTCGCCCTTAATGCATTGCCTAGTTGACAGCAAAAACTCTGAAAATTATATTGCCACATACTCAGTTAATGCTACCCGGAGCAGGAATGCCATCGTCACAATCCATTGAATTAGTCATCCAAACCATCCAAGAGGTTACGCAAGAGCAACAAAAGGCGTTTACACCTCTTAAAGCTGATACACGCATTTTAACCGACACATCTTTAGATTCCCTAGACCTTGCCATTGTCGTGGTCAAGCTCGAAGAAAAATCCGGTAAGGATCCGTTTAAAAATGGCTTTATTCCTTTCTCTACCATAGAGGAACTCGCAACACTCTATGACAACTGATTTTCTCTTTTTGTTTGATCAAACCGTTTCTAAAGATGCATTTGAAGAAGATGTACGCAAGCATAAAGCCCTTTTTGACCACCACACTACAATTCTCATTCGAACATCAAATGTACGATCGCTTTTTGCAGCGATCATTGCCGCAAGAGACCTTCAAATCGCTTTATATGTTTGCCCTTTAATTGTACTTGATTTCCAGATTCAAAAGTTATTACACGAATGGCCAATCTCTCTTTACTTAAGTGAAGACAACTCCATTGAATTTTCTCAAAATGTGGGCACCCCTTCAGAACCGCGTTTAGGTATTTTTACTTCAGGAACGCTGGGAGAGCCCAAAATTGCCCTGCATAAGTGGGAAGCTATCCAAACTCCTTCTCATTTTGTGCCTAGCTATCTGCACAAGAAAAGCTGGTTATTAAGCTATGCACCTTGGTCTTATGCCGGCCTGCAAGTTTTTTTCGCTGCTTTAAACAGTCAAGGCAGCTTGTATTATGACGATAACCATTTTGAGCAAATTGCCGAAGGGATTCTCAAGCATCAAATTTCGATTATCTCAGCGACTCCTACCTTTTGGAGGATGCTGATCTCCACATGGCCTTCCCACATTACCCCACCGAAACTTCTACAAGCCACTCTTGGCGGTGAAATTGTCGACCAACAAACCATTGACCTAGTTGGGGCTTTTTTTCATCCCCAACGATTAACGCACATTTATGCCTCCACAGAAACTGGAAGTGCCATTGTTGTGTCAGATAGAGACGCGGGCTTCCCGACATCTTTCCTTTATCAAGGTGAAAAAAGTGGCGCTCAATTGCGCATTAATGCAGAAAATGAGTTAGAGGTGTTAGCTCCCCACGGAATGGAGGGCTACCTAAGCGCTCCAAATATACACAACACATGGATTCCTACCGGTGATTTGGTAGAAATTAAACAAGATCGTGTTTATTTTGTGGGACGTAAAGATGGACGTATCAATAGTGGAGGGAGAAAAGTCTCTCCAGAAGAAATAGAGCAAGCGATCAATAGCTTAAAAGATGTCGAAGATAGCCTTGTCTATGCGCGAAAAAGCCCTATTGTAGGCTCTTTGATCGTGGCAGATATCAAAATGCGACACTCTAAAATATTTGATCCTGCAGCTATCAAACAAGAGCTAAAAAAAATTTTAGAGGATTATAAAATTCCTCATCTTATTCGGAGGGTAGACCACTTTGCAATCTCAAGTAATGGAAAAAAAATCCGCGATCTCCTCTAAACATCTCATCCTCTCAGGAGGTTCGAAAGGGCTAGGATTGGCTTTGTCTAAGTATTTGCTGGAACAGGGTTATAAAGTCAGTACTTTTAGTCGTTATGCAACTCCCGATGTTCAACTTTTACAAAATCATTACCCAAATCACTATTACTTTGCCTGTGTGGATAACTCCCATTCGGAACAGCTTGAACAATTTTGTGAACAGGCGATTTCCATTCAAGGAAACATCTATGGCGTGATTAATAATGCTGCTGTCGCCGTCGATGGGATCTTCGCTACCTTGCCAGAAATTGAAATCGAAAAAATGCTAACAGTCAACTTAACTGGAGCGTTGCTATTAACTCGTCTCTGCTTGCGCAATATGCTGACCTCACATACACCCGGCAGAATCCTCTCAATCAGTTCTGTAGCAGGAACTCGTGGAGCAAAGGGACTGGTAGTTTACTCCTCCACAAAGGCCGCTTTAGAAGGCATGACGCGCAGTTTAGCGAGAGAAGTCGGTTCTAAACAGATTACAGCGAATGTGGTCGCCCCGGGCTATATGGTAACAGATCTTTCCTCTTCACTTTCATCTGACCAACAGCAAACCATCGTGCGAAGAACACCTTTAGGCCGGCTAGCAGAGTTTGATGATGTCGCACCGTTGGTCGAATTTTTGCTTTCAGAAAAAGGAAGATTTATTACAGGCCAAACCCTTGTCGTCGATGGCGGACTTTCAGTCTAAAGGATTAACCATGCTACAGCTCAATCAGGAAACAATTCAAACTGGATTCAGGCAACTAGGCATTTGTGAAGGAGATGTGGTTCTTGTTCATAGTGATTTATTGCGATTGGGAATCCCTGAGCAAGCTAAAAATCGGGAAGCTATTTTAAATTTTTATCTAAATGCTTTTCAGAGTATTCTTGGCAAAAAAGGAACCATCGCTGTTCCCGCTTATTTTTATGAATATGCAAGACATGGCATTCCCTTTGATACGGAATACTCCCCTGTATCCAAATCTTTGGGAGCATTCAGTGCACATATTTGCACCTTACAAGGAAAAGTTCGCAGTGGAAATCCTCTTCAAAGTATTGCGGCAATTGGCCCTCATGCTGAATATATTTCAGGAGGTAATTCCTTAAGTGGTTACGGAATCAATTCGCCTTGGCATCGTTTACACTCGCTGAATGCAAAAATGGTTTTTATTGGAATTGGAATGGAAACAATGACTTATGTGCACCACATCGAACAAGAAGTGGGAGTCCCTCATTTATACTTTAAAGTCTATCCCTATCCAGTAACACGTGGAGACAATCCTATTCCTGGATACCCTGTAAGTGCTGTACGTTACTTAAATTATGGAATTGAATATAACTTAAAACCTTTTGAAAGCCTTCTCTTGCAAAGAGGATTAGCTCGCTCGATATCTGTAGGAAAAGGAAATATTTTATCCGTGTCCACCGAAGATACCTTTCAAGAAGGTGTCAAATATTTAGAAAACAATATCTACGCATTCTTACAAGCCCCACCAAAATTTATTGCCGGACAAATCCCCTTTGATGGAGTCCCTAAATGAAGGAAACGACCATGCCTCATTCTTTAGCTTACGATCTGATCTGTGATCTTTGGCAGAGAAACCGCAATTTTTGCTCGACCGACTATGACTTTTGCTTAGATCACATCAACGCTTTAATTCCTTTAAAAATTTACACTTATCCTGCAAATGATATTTTCAATGGTTGGACGATTCCTCCCAAATGGGATTTGATAAAAGGAGAAATTTGGAAAGATGGACAGTGCATTTTTCAATCGACCACTCCTCTGAACGTGATTGGATTATCTACAAACTTTTCAGGAACAGTTTCTTTAGATACACTCAAAAAGCATCTTCACTTTGATGCCCGCTTTCCACAAGCCGTCCCCTACCATTTCAGACAGAACTATCGTCCATGGAGTAGAGATTGGGGATTTTGTGTAACACAAGACTTTTATAACTCATTGACTGAGGGGACATATGAAGTCAAACTCGTCACGCAAGAGTCTGAAGGGTATTTAAAAGTTGCGGAACACACACATGCTGGAGAAAATCCAGAAACTTTTGTTTTTGTTGCACACCTTGATCATGGTGGTATGGCGAATGACGATCTCGCCGGCGTAGCCGTGGGAGTGGAACTTTTTTATCGCCTTCTTCCAAAAAAAACCAAATTCACATACAAATTTGTACTAGTGCAAGAAATCATCGGCTCTGCCTATTACTTAGGAAAGTCGCCTGAAACACAAAAAAATGTTTTGGAATCGATTTTTTTAGAGATGCTTGGTTCAAACACCCCTCTTGCTTTGCAATATTCTCATCGTGAAAAAGGTCAGTTAGAAAGTATTCTGGCACATCTTCTTAAAAATAAGTCGGGCTTTCGAGAAGGTGCTTTTCGTAGTGTGATTTGTAACGATGAGATGGTATGGGAGAGCTATGGAATTCCAATGTCTAGCATTTCCCGCTTTCCTTACCCCGAATACCATTCTGATTTAGACAACCCTTCCATTATCGATCAAAAAGCCTTAGATGAATCTGTGTCTATGCTTCTCGAAACAATTGAAATACTTGATCAACAAACCTTGATGCGTAAAAAGTTCTCAGGCGTCGTTGCAACTGCAAATCCCGCATACGATCTTTATGTAGAACCTGGTCAAAGAGCATTTGGAATATCGGTCGATGAAGATCAGAAAAAGCTGCGTCTTTTGATGGACCTGCTCCCTATCCTTCCCCAAGAATGTTTTGTTGAGCAGATAGCCAAAGACATCCAGGCTCCAGCTGATCTTGTTCTCCAATATTTGCTGCGTTGGAAAGAGAAAGGTCTGATAGAACTATTTTAAAAAAACTCTTGATCAATTTAGACTCGTGTTGCCCCCTCTCTATAACCCTATACATTAAAAATTTGCCTATCTTTCTAAGTTTAATAAGCTCCCAAATGATTAAGAATCTTTACTTTTCAAAACATCAAATGTTTTTTTATGAAAAAAAAATATACAAAAATCTCAAAGAAAAGTTATGTTTCATTTTTTTAGTTTAAATTTTATAGAGGAGCATCATGATTCCTGCAGTTTTAGATCGATTCAGCGAATCGACAGATTTCACGACTTTTCAACCAATATCCGTTCAAGGAAGAAAAATATATAGATTTAAGTTTTCAGCAAATTCTGATGAAATTGAAAAATTTACGGATATTATTCTAAATTTTCTCAAAGAAAATAAAGAGCGTTCAGAAACTGCTTTCATCCCAACTTTTAAAGTCACTAGAGAAACACTAAAAAATAAATTTATTAAACATCCGGTACAAATTCTTATTTTCAATGCTCAAACAGTGTCTTTAACCCACAAGCAACATGCCCCTTCAGATGCTCAGCGAGAGATCAAAGACACATTTTTTACGAACACGCTGCTTACAAACCCAGTGTGTTGCATGCAAAACCATCAATTCGAAAAAAAACGTTTAGAAGCATGGTTCGAAAACGGGGGAAAAAATTGCCCTGCAGGTAGCGCTAGTGGAGAGCATGGAATCGATACGTTAGAAATTGACAGCCAAATAAAAGACATGATCATTAGTTATCATGCAGAAAAAAAGAAAAAGGCCGAGATTCTCTCTGCGCAGGAAAAGTTGAAAGAAAAAATCGATAACTATGAGGTGAAAAATGCTGAACTCACAACAGCAGTTAGCAAACTTTCCATCGATCGCTTAAGACAATACCAACAATCGGTCGATTTTAAAAAAGAGCTGCAATTACAAAAAAGGGAAATTAATTTTCTGCGGCAACTAAAGAATTTAGACCCTTGGACAATCGTGGGAGCTTTATCAAAAGTCGTGGTTAAAGTTGGTGGTAAACATATTACCATTTCCTTATGTAAGACTCTAGCAGGGATCCTTACTAAAGAAGGTTCTAAAGAAGCAGGAAAAGCTTTGGGCAAAAGCATTGCTAAAAAAATTCCTTTTGTAAGCCTTGCTATAGGTATTGCGCTCGGTTGTTATCGCTTTTACAATGGGGAATGGATTAGAGGTATAGGAGAAATAGTTTCTGGTGCATTTGCAATGATCCCTATCTGGGGAACAGCAGTTTCAATGCTTATTGACATCAGTTTGGTGGGTACCGATATGTATGAAGCGATGAACCAGAAAGATAATCGCCCTCCCTCTTCACCTACCGTGCAAATTGAATTAAAGGGTGCTTACGAAGCCTTAGGACTTGAAGACAATCCAACAAAAGAGGACGTTGATAATGCTTGGAAGGCGCTATCTAAAGAACTACATCCAGATACTAGTATGGATTTAGGAGAACATGCCATAGAGAGCTTCACTGAGCTAACAACATTTTTAAATGTGCTTAAAGACTTTATCTATCGTGAACGTAAATGGGACTAAGTAAATAGCGACCATGAATTTGAAAACAAATAAGAGCCTGAACATGCAAAAACCTTTAGCCCTATATGATCCAGTGGATATATTTAATGTTGCGACAGAAATATTCCCCGGTGCCAAAGCAAAAATTAATTTTGATGAATCGCAATCTTTTACGTTCAATATAAGACTACATCCAGACACACCTCTTGTGTCTCTAAGCTCTGGAGTAGACCCAAAAGAATTTTACGCTAGCATTGTTGAAATGCTAGAACAGATTAACCTAAATAGGGTGACTAATACTTCTCTTGAAGCCATAACGTTAGATCCGAGCAGATTTTCTTTATTCAAACCACTTTCAAATTGGCAAAGATTTACTCGCATTATGTACGAGAATAAGTACAGCTGCAAATGTGCTGACATCATTCTTAGTTATTTAGAAACTTCGCATCAAATTAATATTTTAAAAGAATTAGGATTAGATCCTGAAAGCATAAAAAACAACCTGTGTGAAAGAGATTTAATCTATTTCCGAGAACTTTTTGAAAAGCATCAACATTTATCACAAAATGAAAAAACTCTTTTCTTAAAAAAATTAAAGCAATTTTATCCTAATGTTTACGATAAAATCCTCGAAGAAAAAGCGCAAAATGAGCTCGATGAAGGCCTTAAAAAGGCCGATGTCGCTTATGATCGGATAAAAAAAGAATTAAAAAAACGAGTCGCAGGACAAGAACATGCGATTTCTGAGATGGCGGCTCTACTTAGCTTACCAAAAGCAAAATCCACCAATCAGGTTTATTTATATGTAGGCCCAACAGGTGTGGGTAAAACAGAATTAGCGAAAGCTGTGGCTGGCCTTAAAAATGACCGTATCATTATTCTGACAATGCAACAATTTACACATGAAAGTAGCATTACTAAACTTTTTGGTTCCTCTACAGGGTATCTTGGAGCTTCAGATCTCCCGCCCTTAGGTAAAGACTTTGAACGATTTTCTCCTGTTTTGGTTAAAACAGAAGGTTCAAAAGAGACCTACGAATTGCATGATGTTGTCATCGTCTTTGATGAATTAGAAAAATCGCATGCTCAAGTTAAGCAGTCACTTTTGACCCTTTTTGATGAGGGATATTGCGTTTTTAACTACACAAAGAAAGATAAAAACGTATGTATACAATACAATCTCAAAAACTGTGTGCTCATTTGCACATCAAATCTATTTCAAACACATGTTTTAAAAGCTTTTGGACAAAGGAAAAACATTGCTGAAATCAAAGAATTATTTAGAAAACTTAATGCTAGGGCAACTTCGAATACTGAAGGAAGCTATTCTCCCGAATTTTTAGGTAGATTGGAAATCATCCCTTTTGGACCTATTCCTAGAGGAGAATGCTATCAAAACCTTTTAAAAAGGAGCATTCGCCATTTTTTAATAGAGTTAACAGACCTTCTGGAGTGTCGAGAAATTGTCTTAGAGAATGAGCAATCCATTTTAGATATATT
>NZ_JBFWIR010000031.1:0-34048 GCF_050255895.1 Parachlamydia sp. | reverse complement strand
CACTTGATTTGTACAAATATTGATGCAACCCCTCGAGATTTTGAACGATTAATTAAAAAAATCACAAAATCCTCTCCAGATGAGATGACTGAAGCGCTTTCACTTCAAGAACATCTGAACTTAAAAGCACAAACAATGAATTACCTCTGCTAAATGCTTGTTCGAATAATTTTAAGCTCGTAGAACTTCTTCTTAAATGGGGAGCTGATGCCTCTAAAGTGCCACTATTTGAAATTTGCAAAAATCATGAACTCCCCCGAGAAATTTTGGAGCTCTATATAGAAGCGCTAAAAAAATTCCCTGATTTTGCATCTTTAATCAATCAGCAAGATTCGAAAGGCTTATCCGCTTTGCACCATGCTTGCATTTCTAACTTAGATCTCTTGGAATGCTTAATCAGCAATGGTGTAAAAAGAGAATTAGGCGACAGTCAAAAACGCACCGCTCTCTTTCATCTATGCCTAAATAAAAATGTTCAACTAGAACACATCCAATTGTTTATTAAGGACAATGCAGCTGAGCTTGTTAACCATCAAGATATCTGTGAGCTGACCCCTTTTCATGTTGCTTGTAAACAGACTTCTTTCGAAGTCATTAAAACCCTCATTCCCTATGCCAATTTCTTTAAAGATAATGAGGGACGAGCTCCGTTTTTCTTTGTCCTGGTCAATAGTCGTCTATCTCTGAATGAGATCTATGCCCTACTTGATTTAGGTTTACCAATTGATTCTTTTGCTCATCCAAATTTTCCTTTGTCTGAATTTTTGTCATTAGTCATCCAAAGGCACAATACTTTTTTATTAATCTCTGCTATTCAAAAAAGATTAAGTATTAAGAAAATTCATGAATTTTTCAATACATCCTCTTACTTTAATGTGGATGCGTATTTTAATTTGATCAAAAATTATCTCTTTCATCTTTTAATGACCCCTCTTATTCAACCTGAGGAGATTGAATTTGAACTAGATTATCGAAAAGCGCTCAATGAATCTCTACCACACATTTTTGCAGAAAAGGAATCTCAATTTACAGGAAATCCCCTTGAAATTCCTCTTCTGCTCCAAGACACCCAATTAATGATGAAATTTGAATCGGCAATCTTAAAACATTGGGGAGAGGTTGACCTCGCAAGCTTTCATGATCATTTATGGAAAAGCAGTTTTGCACGAGAAGATCTGCAAAATATGCGGTTTACTGTTAATCCAGCGCATTTTTCCATGACCAGTTCAGAAAATAAAGATATCCCTCCTGGACCTAATTTTGATTTAGATAATCTTGAGAAAATGTTTTTAGAGATTAATTTTACAAATCCTGATCTACCCGGATACCGGGATCCAAAAAAACTCACATGCGATGGTGACCCGACAACCATTGAAATCCTCCACAAAGGTACTAAGCTAGATGGAGAAGGAGGTATTCAAGGACTCATCAAAAGAATCCGAGAAAAACCACGCGATTTCACAGGTGTTCCTAAAGATGAAACAGAATATCTGAAACACTATGAAGATTTCGAAAATGTTCTAAGACATCTTGGCAACCTCCTACTCCATATGGATGATGCCAATGCCAAAGCGACCATTTTGATTGATATTGCTGTGATGGGACAATTCTGCGGCGGAAAAATTGTCGAAGCAAAAAGAATGTACGCGCTTTACTGCACCCCTTTTCAAGAGCTCGATGAAACATTGCCTCTTTTTGCTGGCAATCATTTACAAGGACATCGACAGGGAATTTTAGAAAACTGGGCAAAAAAAATACCTGGAGCAGCTTATGAAACGCACCGCTTTAGTCAATTCATGTATTTAGTGGGTGAAACATTAAATTTGCCTTTCTTCGAAACATTTGTAGAAGATGAATATTCGGGAATTCAAATAGGCCAGGAAGAAGTTTTAACAAGATTTCAGTATGAATACACCCCAACAGAAATTTTTAGAAATGTTAAAGGCTTTCTATTAGACAGATTGAGCAATCCTAAACTCCGTGAACTCATCGTAGACTGGTTCAAAGATAATGCTCCGACCAGCTATGAACATACAGAACGATTCAAAGCAGCTTTACAGAAAATTGAGGATCTAAAAGCTTTAAAAAAATCGAGACAGGAAATTAGACAAATTCTCTTAAAAGAAGATGAAATCTATTTGTCCCACGATGAATCTGTAAAAAGTGCTATTTTAAATCATCGCAAACAAAATTATTTACAAGAATACACAGTCACACAGGTTGAAGAATGGAATAAACCTTTTTATGACCGCTTGTTGGCAAATGTTAGAGATATGGAAAAAGCAGGCCTTACCTTAGCACAAATTTATGATTATTTAAAGACACAAATTATAGATTTACAGGAAGACATTTCTCCTGAAGCAGCGCTTACCGAACATAGAAGATTAGAGCATTTTAATAGTCTCATTAAAGAGGAAGATTGGAATAAAAGTTTTTATGACGATATTTTACAAAAAGCCTCTAAAATGTCTCGTTCAGAAGCTCGTCAATATCTTCTAGAAAACAAAATTCCTTTCAAAAAAGATAGAAAACTTAAAACTCTTTTGAAAGAATTTTTTAAGAGCGAGCTTCTCGAAACTCTTCTCCCATATGAAGTTAATGAAACCACAGGGGATGTGACTTACTCAATAAGTGATGAGACTGTTTTTCATCTATTAAAGAAAATGCATATCTTATCCTAAAAAATAATTCTCTTTTTTTCTCAGAAAATACTTTGATATTTTTGAAAAGATATTCTTCTCTTTAACACAACGAGAGCATCCAGGTGCTCTCGTTAAAGCTTTTCTGAGAAACAAACATGAACAAGCAAATGATTCTTCTATTTGCTTTATTATGTCATTTTTTCTATCCGTCCATTCAACTTAAAATTTCTATTATTACTTAGTCTATAGCAGAGACCCGTTCATGGCCCCCTTTTTGAAGAAACCGTACGTCAAAGCATTTTCTTTAGTGTTAGATTAATCCTTGCTGATGCGAATTCCTCGGGAAATAATGGGAGCACTATCCAAACCTATATGCAAAAGTACCCAAATTATTCACTCTTATCGTCTACAAAATGAATCTCTGCTTGCAAAGCCTCGACCCATTAACACAAAAGTATTCATACGCAATATGGAAAATTCGACGAGTTTTTTTAAATACGATGGGGAAGGAGATTTTTGGTGCCGTACAGCAAGTCAAGGAGCAAAATACAAAAAATCCCGAGATTTAGCGGAATCGTCTTTTAAAATTCCTGTGTTTCAAAACCTCCGAAGATGATCCTTATAGAAAACAAGAATAGTTAGAGTAAACCTCATGAACTGTTGATTATTTAGCTAAACCAACTGGTCAAAAGCAAATGTCAAGGCCTTTCAGAATCGGGACACGCATTTTTATTCACATGGCGGTTATTGCAGATACTAAATAAGTTGAGGTGAAGATTATGGCCCCCATATTGCATTCTCTCTGCTCACCCGATAAGCACTATCTTCTGTTAAGACTTCCAAGAAGTGGTTAGAGAATTTTATAGATCTTTCCAAGCGATGCATTGAAAAACATGGGGCCAAAAAGTGGGGTTATGGCTTTTATTAATGCTTCCCCGAAAGATGTATCGAAAATATCAAGCTGCTTAAAGAAAAACCGATGCATTGTCATGATTATTTTAAGGATTATACGCAGATCTCATATAGTTAGTTATCTATCTGATGAACCATCCGTAATTCTTTTTATCATACACTATTTCTTGTGTAATTTAAAAAATTAATTCATTAAAAAAATAGATGTTTTTTTAACGAATACTTAAATTTACAAGTCGATATTTCTGTTGATTTTATATAAAATTTATTACATGCTTTATACGATTTAAGTATTAAAAAATTAACAAAGGAATAAAGATGGGATTTTCTGCTACAGGAAGCTTATTAAAAGGCTCTTCTCTTCGACCCGATATTTTAACGGGAGTGCTTGTGGATGATAAAAACGTTTACATCAGATCTGGTCTCAATTCGCGACTTAATATACTTGGGTATATACCAGTTATCAGCTCACTATCAGGTTATGGTCGACTTGGATTAGGTACTGTCCATGCAGTCATTCATTTACCACTGACCTTCCGCAAAAAAAATCGCAAACATCACCTGGCGGAAATGAAACTGGGATTAAAAAATATGGGAAGAGGGGCAATTGAAATGATTCCTCTAATCAATATAACGTTGATTGCCGTTGATAGACTGAGAATGCGTAGAGATGAGAAAAAAGCTTTAAAACAAATTAATAACGACATATTAGCTTTCGTAAATAAAGGGACATTATTTGCATATGGGCAAGTAGCGAGCACACAAACACTCCAGGAGCTTGATGATAAAAGTATTAAATGGGTCAAGAAGGGCAAGATGCATGGATATGATTTACAAAAATAAGTGATCCAAGTAAGAAATGATATAGAAAAAAATCGGTGAAACATCCCCATTTATTTCTCGCCAAAGCAAGCGTTTGAATCATTCTCTAGACTGATTCAAGCGTTTTTTTCTCATGTTAATTCCAGAACAAACAGAAATCATCTAAAGTAACTCTTCGCCTATCCTCAACTCCTTGACTTTTAATAAATTAAATGATAACATTTTTTTAAAAAAAGGATTGAAAATGGATTTTTCTATTACTAAAAACTTATTATCTGGGTCTACACATCGCCCTGATCTTGTAACGCAAGTAACAGTTCGTGCCGGAGAAGATGTGCGTATCAAAGTAATTGCCGTAAGTAAGTTAAATAGGCTCGGATATATTCCGATCATTAGCTCATTCTCAGGGACTGCTCGAGCTGGATTGGGTTCCTTTCACACAGTCGTGCACCTATCTTGTGCAATTGTAGGAAATCGGAAGCATAACCTGCTGGAAGCAAAGCTAGGGGCAAAAAATGTTGCAAGAGGATTGGTTGAAATGATCCCTCTTATAGGAAATGTGGCGTTGTTTCTTACGGATACAGTCCGACTTAATATATATCATAGCAAAGCATTGGACATCATTGATGATAATAGAGAATTATATGATGGCCATTACGTAATTTTTAATAATGAAAAAGAATATTCTATGCATCCCTTAACATAGGTCTTCATCTTTAGAAAATTAACCATTCATGGAGCAATTATTTCTTAGTGCTCCTTTTTTATTCTTCTTATTGAAATTTAGCTTGTTTTTTAAGAAAAAAAACATAAGCTCTTTTTATATTCATCTAATGATAAAAGGAGTAAACGATGGGATTTTCTGCCACCGGAAATTTTTTATCCGGTTCTGCACAGCGACCAGACATTATAACGACAACAGACATATTTCCTGATAAAAAGGTAAATTTGAATTCACTTCCTGCGAGTCGATTGAACTCTTATGGGTATATACCTTTCTTCGGCACGGTGATAGGTACTTTTCATCTCACAGCCGGATCCCTCCACACAGCCATTCATTTTATAGCTCTCGCCATCTTTAAAAAAAATCGCGCACATCACCTTTCCGAAACAAAGCTTGGCTTGAAAAATATCGGAAGAGGATTTATTGAAATAGTTCCTGGTATGGGATTCCTCATGTACTTCATTGATAATTCGCGAGTCCGACAGATTCAAAAAAAGATCATAAAACAAATAGATAACAATAGAAACTACTACAATAATTACCATGTAGTTTTTTATAATGGAGAACTCCATTCTTTAACACGTATTATTACCATATAAAATTTAATTCCCTAGCTTTTGTTAAATTCACAGTCGATAGAGTTTTGGCTTGCCCATAATCTGGGCAAAGCACACTCTATTTAAATCTCATTTAATTCATATTTTAATCAAATCATTAATTACATTTTTTAAAAAATAGTTTCAGTATTTGATATCTAATCCATCCATTCCTATAATTAAAAATATATCTATAAAACCAATTTTGACCCCGCTTATTATAGGATATGCAAATGACTTCTCCGATTGGCAAAAATCCTCCCTATTCTTGTCATTGGGTTAAACAAAACTCAGATGAAATAATTATTAAAGAAATAACCGACTCTCCTAAAATCTTAAAAAAAATTGCTAAAGACTTATTAATACATACAGACGAAATACACACATTTCAACGAGTTATGTCCTGTATCAAGCAATCTGAAATAGTAGAAATAGATCAAAAAATAGCACATTTATTTTTAAATTTTGCTAAACAACAAAAACTAATTCCCAAAGTTGAAAGTTTGGTTAATTTAAAAAAAATCATCCCTGCGCAATTTGAAAATTCTCTATCATATCTATCGCTAAAATATGACGAAATTACAGAGATTCTTCTGTATGCCACAGCTGAAACTATCCACGAACTATCAAAAAATGATTTATTTAATGATCCATTCCTTGTCGATAAATCGCTGATTTTTCTCTGTTCTAATCCTTCTAGCAATCCGGATCTAATCAAACATTTTATCTCGCGGCAAGGAAATGTCAACTATTCAAATGGACTCATACAAGGCATTAATCAAACGCCTTTATTATTCGCCTGCAAAAATAATCCGGCTCTTATTCCCACTCTTTTAGAAAACAAAGCGGAAGCAAATTTTTATCATTATATTTTGGCTTGCGGCCACCCGAAAACGCTTCCCAAAACATTAGCAAGCTTAATAAAAGAATTAGAAAAAGAATGTCCCAACAAAAATTTCATTAATTTTTTCGATCGGAATGGAATGACGGGTTTGCATTATGCCTGTCAGTCAAATCCTGCACTTATTGCGGTCTTACTTCAAAAAAAAGCGAGTCCTTTTATCAAAAACAAAGAGGGGCTGCTTCCTATTCATCTCCTTTGCTTACAAAACTTTTGCACAGAAGATCACTTAGTAAAGCTAATTGAGGCCGGTGCCGATATCAACCAAAAAGATTCTAGAGGCTTCACGCCTTTAATCCACGCATGCAACACACAGCCGCTCAATCTCCCATTAATAAACATATTGATCAAATTGGGAGCCGATGTAGAAGTAAGAGACAGTGAAGCAAATACTGTTCTACATCATTTATGCAATAACTCTTCCGCAAAACCAGAAGGTGTTGAAGCGATCCTCGAAAAGGTTCAAAATAAGAAAAATTTCATTAATTATCTTAATAAGTTTAAAGAGAACGCTCTTCATCGCGCATGCCAAAGCAAAATACATCCTTCCATCCTCGAATTACTGCTGAGTGAAGGATGCGATTTTCATGCATTTGACTCGTCAAAACGCCTTCCAATTACTTATGCTTGCTCAAATCCCTCATTCTCTGCACAAACCATTCAATCCCTCTTCCAATATTTGGACACCTCCTATATCAATTACCAAGATTCTCAGGGACAAACGTTATTGCACCACGTTTGTTCGGCCAACAATGTCCGCCTCAGCGCAATTGCAATTCTCCTTCTGAAGAACGCAAGCGTATTTATTGTCGATCAAACAAACCAATCCCCACTTTATGTTGCTTGTGCCAATCCAAGAGCCTCTTTAGCATCGATAGAAATCTTAGCAGAAGCAGCTGCAGAGCAGGGAGATTTAAAAGTCTACCTCAATCAAAAAAAAATAGGCTCCAATACACCCGCTATTTTTGAGGCATGCTTAGCAAACCATGATGCAAACGTGATTGATTACTTAATTTCTCAGGGGGCCAATGCGACCTTTATTCATTCTAAATATGGCTCTCTTTTACATATCCTGTGCCTTCACCAAAATGTTTCTGAAGACTCGATCCGAAGAATCATCCAAGCTCTCAAAGAAGAAGGTAAAGATCTACAAGCTTTCCTCAATCTGAGAGCAGAAGGAAAAACTGCTCTGGAAATTGCTTGTGAATCCAAAGTAGGTCAACAAATAATCGAAATGTTAATCGATTGTGGAACAAGAATTGATTCGCACAACATGCCCTTTTTTCAGCGCATTTGTGAAAATCCCAGCATAACCTCTTTAGTTTTACAAAAATTCATCGAGGTAGCGCGAAATGGAATGGCAATTCAAGACTATATCAACCAAGCGGCATCCGATGGAGAAACGGCCATCGAAAGGGCGTGTAAGGTCAATCCTTTAAATTCAGACACCATCATCACCTTAGTCAAACTTGGAGCAAAGCCACGTAATGGCTCCGTTTTGCATCACCTATGCAAAAATATCAGTCTCACACCCGATCTCTTGCAAAAAGTGATCGAACATGAATTGGATGTCAATCTAACGAATGATGAAGGTCTAACTGCAACTCAAATCGCTTGTGCTTGCAAACCACCTCAATCTGCCGTCATTCAAACTTTGATCCATTATCGAGCAGATATCATCTGGAACAACACATCCATTCTGCATGCCTTATGCTCAAATCCCAGCCTAACTCCGGAACTTTTAAAAGTTTTTTTAGAAGAAATACATCCATCTAGTGATTTAACCCATGCATTAAACCTAAAAAATTCTTTAGGAGAAACACCTCTAGCAGCCTATGTAAAAATTTCCCATAATCCCGAAATCGTACAGCTCTTATTCGATTATGGGGCAACTGTCGAACATGCAGATCTTCTACCACTTCACTTAGCCTGCCAAAATTCTCAAATGCTTCCGGAGACCTTACAACTGATCGTGGAAGCAGGAAGGCATGAATTAGAGGCTGGTGAATATGTGAGCTTACTAGGAGAAGACGGAACAAATGCAATTGAAAAGGCTTGCCTTGTATACCCTTTGAATGGAGAACTTATTAAGCTTTTAATCAAGCTTGGTGCGCGGACAAATGATGGATGTGTGCTTCACCATCTATGCCAAAATACAAGCTTAACGCCTGAATTACTAGTCGATTTGATCAAAGACTGCTCTTTAGAAGAAGACATCCATCTATTAAACAACGATCGCTTAACAGTTATTCAAGTTGCATGTACGTGTCGTCCGATTAATCCAGCAATCATCAAAATCTTGTACCAACTCAACGCATCCCTTTATTTTCAGGAAGGAGAGACGATCACATCGATCCTTCACACAATTTGCACCAATCCAGATGTGACCCCCAAGACATTACAGGCTGTCATCGACATGATGGCGTCAGATGAAGATGTTAAAGACTTCATCGACTTACAGAATGAATTTGGCGAAACGGCTTTAGCCATGCATGTACAAAATGGAGGGAATCCCATCATCATAGAACTTTTAACCGATTACAACGCAAATATTTTGCTCCCTAATATGGAAAACAATACACCTCTTCATCTCGCCTGTATGCATGAAACTGTAAATCCTGAAATTTTGAGACATTTAATCAGTGCTGCCTTATTACAAAATTCCAATGATTACGTGAATCAGCAAAATGAAATTGGGCAAACCGCCCTGCATATTCTTTTAAATGCACATAATCTACATGAAGAAGCGATTCAACTCTTACTTGAATCTCATAGTGATGTTCGTTTAGGGGACATGAATCAACAAACACCTCTTCACATTGCTTGCATAAATCCTTTTATCACAATTACATGTCTCAATCATCTATTTGAGACTGCTTTTCGTCAAAACGAAATAGCTCCATTTGTAAACATGCGTGATAGACACAAGCGAACCGCTCTTCATTATTTTTGCCTCTGTGGAAAACTAGAACACGCTATTTTTAATCTCCTCATTAGTGAGGGAAGTCGAGTGGATGATTTGGACGCTGATTCAAACTCTACCCTTCATCTGGCCTGTCAAAATCCTTTCGTTACCCCCACAATCATTCACTCTATTCTTACACAAAATTCAAGGCCCCATCGATTCATCAACCTTCCTAATCAAAGAGGAGAAACAGCCCTTCACCAGGTCTGTTTAGCCAATGATCTAAAAATAGATCTCATCGAAACTTTAATTAAAAAAAATGCAGATGTCGGAGCTTTAGATAAAAACAAAAAAACCACTTTGCATTTCATTTGCGAGCATTCTCAGGCATCGGTCGAAATCCTCCTTCTCCTAATCGACAATGTGGAACATAGAAAAAACTATATCGATCAAAAAGATACAGATGGCTGCGTAGCGATTCAAATTGCATGTTCCACAACACTTCTAAATGAACGACTCATAGCCGCTCTCATTGATTTAGGAGCCGATTTAACTGTCGAAGACAAAAAAGGTGATTCGCTTTTACACCTAGTAAGCAACCATTCAACTGTTTCATTAAGAATTTTGGAAAAAATTGTCGCAAAATCGCCTTTACAAATTTCTCAAATTAATCAGAAAGGGTTGACTCCTCTGCATTATTGTATAGCCAATGGGTGCCATCCGAAAACACTTAAATTCTTTGTCGAAAATGGCGCTGATATTATGCGACAGGATAAATCTCACCGTTCATGTTTAGAATATCTGATTATGCATGCAGATACCACCTCCAAACGCCTATACAAATTTCTATCAAAAGAAGACCTTAAAAAATTTGGACAACTCAAATTCCATGGAAACAATACCCTTCTTCACATCGCCTGCTTATATAACACCCCTCTTGTAAAAAGTTTTTTGGAATTAGAATATGACGTCGAAGCCCTTAATCTCGATCAAATGAGTCCCCTTCATTTTCTGTGCCTTAATTCTCGAGCTTCCCCTAAAAATTTCGAACAGTTAACCGCCAAACTTACCCACTTAATGATATACGAGTACGTCAATCAAGAGACTTCTAATGGAGATTCACCACTAAAAATTGCAGCTGCACATAACCCTCATCTAGTCAAAATTTTGATTTTGAATGGTGCGAAAGCCATATCTCTTCACGAAGCTTGCAAAAATAAAGAAATGAAGCTGGACACTTTTAATTTGCTCATTCAGCAACTGATCGAATACAAAAGGTCTCTGGATGAAAGAAATGACAAAAATCAAACAGCTCTACACATTGCCTGTGCTGTTCATCCACAGTTCATTGCAACTTTAGTTAAGCATAAGGCCCGCAGAGACCTATTGGATCATAACGGACAAACACCTCTCCATCTTGCATGCCGAAATCAAGAAATCACAGTAAGTGCGATAAAAAGCCTGATTGAAAATGAAGGAATCCAACTGATCAATCAAGAAGATGAAAATGGAGTCACCCCTTTTTTATTGGCATGCCAATTTGCCCGTTTTGAGATTATTCAAAAACTTCTGCCCCATGCAAACCTCCATCTAAAAGATGCTAAAAAAAGATCACCTCTACTCTATTTATGTAAGAATACACATCTTGATCTGAAAATGCTTCACACAATTATTCAAGCAGGGATTCCTCTAGAATCATTCAACCACTCTGAATTTACTCTCACTACATTTTTAGCCCTCATAATCGAATTCAGAGACCACAAATTGCTTGTTGGAGCTATTCAAAATGGATTAAGCATTGGAGAAGTACATGAAATCCTGAACACATCAGAGTGTTTTTTTCACAATGTTTATTTTCTCCTCATTAAAAAGCATTTGATAAGCTTACTAAAAACAGATGTTGTAAATCTGGAAGAAATTGAAAGCGAACTCGAATTTAAAAAAGTACTTAAAACGCATGTCTCCCGTATTTTCAAAAATGCTCAGTTTTCAGGAAACCCATTAGAAATTCCTCTTCTTCTTCAAGATCGACAATTGCTACGCTTTTTTGAAAGGGAAATCCGTGCACTGTGGGGTAAAGAGAGACTTCAATCCCTTCATCAAGAGCTATCGAATCAGCAATATGCTTTAGCAGATTTAAAAAACATGGAGTACTTTGTAAATCCTTGCCATTTTACAAAAACACTTTCAGAACACAAAAAAATCCCTACGGCCCCGGATTTTGATCTACAGCTACTCGAAAAACTATTTTTAGAAATCAATTTTACCGATCCTTCTCTGCCAGGATATCGAGATCCAACAAAGCTCACGAGCGATGGGTCTCCAACAACACCGACAATCCTCCACTTAGGCTTACAGCAGGATGGAAATGGAGGCATCAGGGGACTCATCAAGAGGATGCAAGAAAGACCTAAGAACTTCGCAGGAGTTCCACAGGAGGATTCTGCCCATCAAAAACATTATGATGATTTTGAAAATATTCTTAAGCATTTAGGTCACCTTCTTCCACAATTAGATGTCGATTCTAAAACAAGCGTTCTCCTCGACATCTCTGTCATGGGTCTGTTCTGTGGAGGTAAAATTGCAGAAGCCAAAAGAATGTATGAACTTTATTGCACATCTTCTTTCAAGGGCCTTTATACCCTTGAAAATTTGATCTGCAATCAGTTGCAAGATCATAGACATGGAATTATAGAAAATTGGATTAAAAGTATTCCTGGCATGATCTATGAAACGCATCGCTACAATCATCTCATGTTTCTTGTCGGAAAAACTTTAAATTTACCTTTTGCTGACACATTTTCTGTTCCAGATCCCTATGCAGGTATTGAAATGGATGCTAAGGAGATCCTACAAAAATTCCGGTATGAATATACCCCTATGGAAATTTTCGAAAATGTGAAGAATCATCTTTTAGAGTGTTTGCAAAATCTGCAATTGAGAAATTATGTTCTGGATTGGTTTAAAGACAATGTCCCTTCAAATTTTCATAAGCAAAAATATGATCGGCTAAAACGAAAAATCAAACTTTTAGAAGCCTCAGGGAATTCAAGAGATGAAATAAGAAAGAAGCTTGCTGAAGAAGATGTGATTCAATTGCCCCCTGATCAAACGATTGAAGAAGCGATTGCGATGCACCGTCGAAAACATTACTTAAACAATTACAAGCATATTCCCCTTGAAGAATGGAAAAAAGATGTTTATGAACCCATTTTAGATTGGGTTAAGAACATGCGACATAAAGGAGATTCTCCTGAAAAGATCTATCATGAATTGGAAAAACACGCCATTGTTCTAAAGCAAGTCTACGAAGATGAAGAGGATATGCCCCTGGATATCACACCCGAAAAACTCGTTCTAGAGCATCGAAGACAGGATCATTTTTTTAGTGAAATTCTTGAGAATGATTGGGAAAAGGATATGTATGACACTATTTTAAAAGAAGTTGCAGCGATGAATCGTTCTGAAGCTACACACTATCTGCAAGACAAAGGCATAACTTTAGAAAACCAAGGATCTTTAATCTCTCTTTTAGAACAAGAACGCGCCATTGAATATCAACAATCCGTTATTCAATTTAACAAAAAATTTATAATCAAAAGCAATAGTGCTATCTTCCGAATGTTAAGAAAAATGAAAATTTTAAATAAAAGCTTAAAAGATTAAGGCTTGTCGTCAATTAAATGATTGACTAAATCATATAGCTATCGAATAAACTAAACGATTCCAAGGAGTTGTTTATGAAGCGATATGCTCTGATCAGTTTTGCTTTAAATCTAGGACAAGCCCCGAATCTAGAGTGAGCAGATTTATTACTTTTTGAAATGCAAGCGAAGATTGTGATAGCTGACAAAGTATTTAGGACTAAGGAGAAAGTGATTATTCATTTGAAGAAAGCGGGAAAGGGCATCGTCATTCTATCAAGGAGGAATGCTAAAGAACCGATGAAATATGATAAGCATCATTATAAAGCGAGGCATCTAATTGAGAATTTTTTTGCTAATTGAAGCAATATCAAGGAATAGCCACTATGACAAGACTGCTCGGATTTTTTTCTCCGCTGTTTATCTAACAACCTCCATGATATGCTTAATTGCCCCCCAATCAATCTACCTCCCGGAGAAGAAGGGAGATAAACATTTACATAGAAACTTTTCTTTATGAATGTTATAATTGGCAGCTTACTTATCTAATAAAGATAGATCGCCATGTCCATATCATTCAAAAGTAAACAGGATTATACTAAAATGGTTTTAAATGAGAATCATTTAGTACCCATTGATAAAATTCCCGAGTACTCACCTGGTTCAGCATCTATCTTCAAAAAATTCTCCAATGCACCTGAAGCACTTCGACATTCCCCTTTAAGAGATCGTGCTAACGAGTTAGCTAAAGTGACGAAAAAATGGCATAAGACTAAAGATAATGAGGTGAAAGATAAAATTTTTGCCATATTTCGAACAGCTCTAGGGATTACGATTATAGCCGTAGGAGTTTTTGGATTAGTTGCTGGAGCCATAATCGCCCCACCTGTGGCGGGAATCACGGTGAGTGCTGGTGTAGCTTATGCGTGTCTTACAGGCTACAATATGTACCACGCAAAGACTCCTTTAACTTTTAAAGGAATCCTTACCGCATGCGCACTCGGCCCTTTTCTACCTATATATAAAGCATTCGGAAATGTTAACCGCTTGCAGAAAATAAGAATAAGCATTCAAGATTCTGTTGAACTCGATTTCGATGAACTTACACGTTTTTTTAATGCTGAACACACGCGTATTGAAGCAAAATTGACTGAAGAAATAGCCAGACTAGACAAAGCTATATATGAAACACGCGTGCCATTACTGCGGGCCGAAAAATTCAAAGTCGATTCTCCGGATCCGTTCAATTCTCCAGAGATGAGAGAATCTCGAAAACGTGAACGTGATTTTTGGTTGGAAAAGTGCTATCATGAAACTGCTTTAAAAGAGCTCCAAGATGCAGCAGCATTCTACGCAAAATATAAGTAATCTCATATGAAAATGGGACTTGTAGGTTAAGTCGCTCTTCGATCGACTAAAATTATTTTTCTCTTCCCTTTTTTAGACCAATATGCGCAGCTTCTTTCTTAAAATTGTATTAAGTTCCTCAAAAACTCCCGTAGATTTTCAGCGCTGAAACTGCGCAGCTTTTCAATCAGGGAAATCACGCCAAGCACAACCGGTTCTTAAAATATATAAGATAGCGTTTAAAAGTTCTCTTTTAGAGTGTACAAAAGGTCTACCACTTTTTGCATAATCCATTTCAAATAAGTGCTTTATTTCTGCCATTCAGAATCAGTTAAATCGCTTGAGTATTGCTTTCTCATGTTCTCCCAAAATTTATTGATTATCCTAATAAAGCTAAATTTTGGGTTTTATCAACAAGCTATAATAAGTAATGTCATTTATGATAACTAAGCCCATATTTTCCGCGGAGGGGTTAAAAACAGTCATTACATTTTAAGGTGCAACAGTTGATGAAATTGAATATGCTTTTAAAACTTGTATAATGACTGCTTAGAATCTCATCAAGCAACTAGGAATTACAAATAAAGATTATTTTTAAATTTTACTATGCTCGCAAAAATGAATGATTATGCTTTTTCAAATATCGCCTAATCGGCCAATAAAGAAATTTGGATGATCAGAAAGATTTTTTATAGCATTTTCCAACCCCTGCGATGCAATGCGATCTCTCATCATTCCGGTTTGAAGAATTAACGCAGAAGGAATGCCACATTGACGAGCCCCTCGAATATCGGTTTCAGGGGTATCTCCTACCATTAAAATTTCTGAAAGGTCGTGGATCTTATTTTGCGCAAAACAATCTATTGCTTTCGCATAAGCTGTTGGATAAGGCTTACCAATATAGAAGACTGATCCTCCCAACTCTTCATAGATCGCAGCAATGCTACCTTGTCTGACAACTGGCTTGGGAGGATTGCCTTCATGAGCAAATCGATCGGGATTCGAACAGATTAACGTCAATTTTTTCTTGATCACTTCTTGAATTTTCTGCCGGAAAATTTCAGGATCTTCCTGATCCTCTCCTTCAATGTGTGGAATACCAGTATAAATAAAATCTGCTTCGTCAAGATCAGATGTTTCCCTATAAGCTGTTCCTTGAAAAATCAATTCATGTGAAGAGAAGTGAGGATGAATGCCCCCAAATACCCAAAATTTTTTATAGTTGGTCTGAAAGGGCAAGGCTTCATTTAAAAAAATTTCTCGAGTAATTTCTCCTGAAGTCACAAGAAAGTGAAAGTGTTTACCTTCAAGAATTCCATGTCCCTCCAATTTCTTTATTTCCTTTGAAGCGAGTTGCGTAGAATTTGATAAAACACCCACCACTTTTCCACTGGCAACTAAATGCTCCATCGCTTCTTTAGCACCAGGAATAAGACCGGTGGAATTGCCGCCCCAAAAAACACCATATGCGTCTAACAAAACGCCTCTAAAATCGGAAACGATGTGAGAAAGGCTGGGATAGATGGGGAAAGGCATTTCATTCATAGAGGGGTCTCCTTAAAAAAAATCAGTTTAACAAGACCCCCCTGACACAGCAAGCTTTAATTTTTTAGCTGCCTTCTCTTTTGGCCATAGAAATGTTATCCCCATCAATCTGAAGGTTTTTTGCTTTGGCTGTTTTTTTTAATTCCACTTCTGCTGTTTGTTCTTTTTGTTCTTGCGCTTCGATACTTGCGCGTTCTTGTTTATCAACGATTTGATCAAATAAGGTGCCTTCACCAACCGCTTTTTCTGGTAATGGAACTTTCTCTTTTTCCATTTCTATTTTTGGGTGGTCTTCTTCTTTCTCCTGATTTAATAGAGCGCGTTCCCGCATTTTGCCTAGCCGCTGCTGAGATTTTTGATAATCGCTTGCAATAGACTTTTGCTGCTCTTTATAGCTGTCTTGTGAATTTTGATGGTTCCCTTGAAAAAATAACGTTAATTCTTCTAAAAAGTGAGCATCCAGTGCCCTCATATCTTCTAAAACATATTTTTCTGTTTGAACAGCATTGCGATGATATCCTTTCGTTTGATCTCCTAGGGAAACTGTAAATTCATGCACATGCTGGTCATGGATTAATCGGTTAATTTCTTTAGAAAATTTAAATACAGGTGTATTTGCATGAGAAGTTTGAATCATCACAGCCGTATTATTTTTAATAGCTTCAACGAATTCAAGTAAATCATGCGTCATCCGAATTTCAACATGATCGGTTTCACCAAGCTCAATTTTTTTCAAATTTTCTAAACTTAATATGCCTGTTAAAAAAGGGAGGTTATTAGATTGAGATTGCGCCATCAATCGATCAAATTCCACACTTTGTGAAGGCTGATTAAAAGGGATGGAAGGATTGGAATGATTACTAGGTAACTGGCTATTAATATCCATAATCTCAACTCCTTATGGTTTTAAATCTATTATATCAAACAATTATTTTATCAATGAAATAAAATATTATCGTTTTATTTTTACTTTGCTTGAATAAAAAAAATGTTTTTGATACTTGTACAGCATAATAGAAACCTTACTAGGAAGAGCAATGCTTCACCGATTTATTTTATTTGGATCGATTCTTGTTTCGGCTTTCTTTTCTTTATCTGCCGCATCTCCCGCTGATGAAAAAATGGTTGCTCTTCTCAAAAATTTTGAGAAGTATGCTGAAGAACAGAGGGTCCTTTGGAAAATTCCCGGTATGGCCATTGCGATTGTAAAAGATCAAGATGTGGTTTTAGAAAAGGGATTTGGTCAACGAGGAATCAAAAATACTCAACCAGTGGACCAAAATACACTTTTCCAAATCGGTTCCTTAAGCAAGGCATTTACTTCTACATTGCTCGCGATTGCGAATGATCGTGATTTATTAAAATGGGAAGATAAAGTGATCCATCACTTGCCCTCTTTTCACTTGTACGATCCATGGGTCACAGCAGAATTTCAGGTCAATGACTTGTGCGCACAACGAAGTGGATTGCCTCCTTATGCAGGTGATTATCAAGCGACTCTAGGATTTTCTGCAGATGAAATTTTTCACCACCTCGCCTATATCAAACCCCTCACTAGTTTTCGTGCTGATTATGCCTACCAAAATAGCTTTTTCTTAGTCGCTTCCAAAATCTTGGAAAATAAGCTATCTGCAACCTTCCCGATTCTTCTGCACAGAGAAATCTTTGTTCCGTTAAACATGAAAAATTCAAACGCTTCACTACACGAATACTTAGCTTCGCCCAATCGAGCAGAATGGCTGATGCGTTTAAAAAATGGGTCCACCGAAATAGTGAAAGAAGATTTTCCTTTTCTTAACTGGAATTATACTCTGGGACCTGCTGGAGGGATCAATTCCACGGTTAGTGACATGTCGAAATGGTTAATTTTACAAGCCAATCAGGGGCAATTTGAAGGTGTGGAGCTTGTCTCCAAAAAGAACATGCGTTTTTTAAGACGTCCTGGCATTTATGCAGGGGAATTAGAAGAACATAACATGTTTTATGCACAAGGCTGGCTCCATATAGAAAATACCCCCTATCCTGTCATTCTACATGACGGATCCACTTTGGGAGTTTACAATGTCGCCGCCTTCATTCCAGAAGAAAAATTAGGCATCGTGATTTTAACCAATGTCAGAAACACCCGTTTAGCTTTAGCCCTTGCCTTGCAATTTTTTGACCAGTACTTTGGCAAGCCAGACAAAAATTGGAGTCAACACTTTTTAGAGCAATCTCAAAAAGCTGAACCTAAAACAGAAGCTCCTCAAAATATTTCGCCTCCTCTTCCCCTGCATTTATATACAGGAACTTATATCAATCCTATCTATGGCGAGCTTCTTGTAAAAATAGAAAATAAAAATTTGGTTCTTTCATTAGGCAAAATAACGCAAACTTTCACTCTCTCCCATTGGGACCGAGATATTTTTACTTTAGAAGACCCTTTTAGTGGAGAGCTCCCCTCCAAGGTTTCGTTTTTGTTAAATAAAGACGGGATTGTCTCCACTGTGCAGTTAGAGTTTTTATCTAAAGAAGGGGCGGGAGATTTTATAAAAAAATGAATTTTAGATGGTTCTTGAATAAATGATGAAGGAGAAGAATCATGTCATTTGATCCAAATATGCAATCCCCTCAGCAACGAGGAATTGGTAGCAGACTCATCGTTGCAGGCTTAATTATCCTTTTTGGCTTGTTTATGTTCATGAGCCAAAGTCAAGAAAATCCAGTGACTGGCGAAAAGCAGCATGTTTCTATTACTCCTGCGCAGGAAGTGAGCTTGGGGCTTGAATCTGCTCCTGAGATGGCCCGAGAAATGGGTGGCGAACTTCCAGTAAGTGACCCAAGAACGCAAGAGGTCCAAAAAATGGGTAATTGGATTGTCAATCATACCCAAGCCAAAAAAAGTCCTTGGAAATTTGAATTTCATCTATTGGCTGACGCAGATACAGTGAACGCTTTTGCTTTACCTGGTGGACAAATTTTTATCACATGGGGACTACTTAAAGAGCTCCAAACAGAGGCGCAACTTGCCGGAGTTTTGAGCCACGAAATGGGACATGTCATCGAAAGACATGCCGCCCAGCAAATGTCAAAGAGTCAACTGGGGCAATTTTTCATTCTAGCTGTTGGGACAGCTGCTAGTGACTCACAAGGGCAAGGTGGGGGCTACAATGCTACAATGCTAGCCTCTTTAGTCAACCAAATGATTCAGCTGCGTTACAGCAGGCATGATGAATCTGAAGCTGACCAATGGGGGTTAAAATTAATGGAAGAGACTGGCTATGATCCTAGAGCAATGATTGAAGTGATGGAAATTTTAAAGAAAGCTGGTGGCAAAAGCCAAACACCCGCTATATTTCAAACGCACCCTGACCCGGATCTTCGCATTGAACAAATTAAAGCCTACTTAAAAGAACATCCTCCAGGTCCAAATGTGACCGAAGGAAAAAATCTAAAAGAGCTATTTCGCAATTCAAGTGTGCAAGAACAACAACGTCAACCTAGTTTATTAGAGCTTCTTCAACAACTTCAAAGATGAGAGACAATGCTGCCCCCGCTATCTGAACGTTTACGTCCTTCTTCATTTACAGAGATTGTGGGGCAGCCTCATCTTTTAGGTCCAGATGGTTTCATTACCCGCACAATCAAGCAAGGAAAGCCTCTTTCAATCATCTTATGGGGTCCTGCTGGTACAGGAAAAACATCAATCGCCCGTTTATATGCCCAAGCTTTTAATATTCCATTCCAGTCGCTAAGCGCCATTTTTAGCGGCGTGGCCGACTTAAAAAAAGTGGTCAAAGAAGCGGAAGAACGTCCTTTATTTAAAGGCACACTGCTTTTTGTGGATGAAATTCACCGTTTTAATAAAGCCCAGCAAGATGCCTTCCTCCCCTTTCTTGAAAAAGGATCAATCGTCTTAATTGGAGCAACTGTCGAAAATCCTTCCTTTTATCTAAATGATGCCCTTCTTTCTCGCACACGTGTCCTAAAACTTAATCCCCTCGATGATATTGCTTTGGAACAACTCTTACAACGCTATGAAACACGTGTAAAAAAGTTAAATTTAGATGACCAAGCACGCCGTTACCTGATCCAACTCTCTCAGGGAGATGGACGCTATCTTTATAATCTCTTAGAAAACATTGAAAATGTGGAAAGCATAGAACCTATTGATGTACAGCGCTTACAAACTATTTTGCAGGCCCGCTCCCCTGTTTATGATCAAGCTTCTGATCAACATTACAATTTAATTTCTGCCCTTCATAAAGCAATCAGAGGGTCTGATCCAGATGCAGCGCTCTATTGGTTTGCGCGGATGCTAAATGGGGGGGAAGATCCGCTATATTTAGCTAGGCGACTTATCCGAGTCGCCTCTGAAGATGTAGGTCAAGCTGATCCACAAGCCCTCCCTCTCACAATTGCCGCACGAGATGCCTATCAAATGCTGGGATCGCCAGAAGGTGAATTAGCACTCGCTCAGATTGTCATTTATCTGGCCCTAGCCCCCAAAAGTAACGCAACATACATGGCCTTTAAGCAAGCTAAACAGATCGCTCAGCAAACGTCCCACCTTAATCCTCCTGCCACCATTTTAAATGCCCCAACGCGTGTCATGAAAGAACTCGGCTACAGCCAAGGTTACATGTATGACCATGACACTCCGCATGGTTTTTCTGGTCAAAACTACTTTCCAGAAGAAATGGAAAGACAAAGCTTTTATGAGCCCGTAGAAAGAGGATTTGAGCGAGAGATGAAAAAACGATTGGATTATTTCGGTAATCTTAGAAATAAATTGTCATCTTAAGCAGACTTGACAATTTTCCAGCAGCGATGAATTTTAGGATCATGAAAATCAATTGGCAATGTCTTCGAAGAAATCTCAAAAATCTTACAGCCAGCAAAATTCGACTCATCAAAAACGAATTTGCGTGAATTCGTGCTAAAATAAATCACCCCTTCAGGAGAAAGAAGCTTTAGAGACTTAGAGATCAAATAAATGTAGTCGACTTGTACATCAAAAAGCTGATCCATTTTTTTTGAACGGGAAATAGTAGGAGGATCGATCACAATGATGTCATATTTCTCTCCTGATCGGATTTCCTGATCTAAAAATTTTAGGCAGTCAGCACGTACAACTGGATTATTTTTAAGAGAAAATTTGTTTAATAGAAAATTCTTTTCTCCCCAAGCCGTGTAAGTATTTGACATATCCACGCTTTTCGTAAAACTTGCGCCTGCAGCGGCAGCCTGGACACTAAATGAGCATGTGTAAGCAAATAAGTTAAGAAGACGCTTCCCATTAGCTGTCGCAGCCACAAGCTGACGCGTTTCCCGGTGATCGAGAAAAAGACCGGTATCTAAATAATCCAATAAGTTGATACGAAATTTGACTCCATATTCTAAAACGCTAAAAAATTCTCTGGAATCATCTTCTTTTTCATACTGCCGTGTTTCCTTGTGCTTAGCACGCGTTTTCCAAAAAACCTTATCTGGATTGATTGCAAAAATCTTTGATAAAACTTGGACCACTTCCACCTCTAATTCAGCTGGAAGCTCTTCTTTTTCACGTGTGCGCGAAAAATAGTGCACACAAAAGCGTCCATCATAAAAATCAATCGTTAAAGGATATTGAGGAATTTCTCGATCGTAAATGCGAAAGCAATCCGTATTGGTACGCTTAGCCCATTTGCGAATATGGCGATAATTTTTGCGAATGCGATTTCCTAAAATGGAACTTTTATCTTCCCCATCCGCAATATTGGGAAGGGATACAATGATTTCATTCATACTAACACTAAAATAGATAAGAAAAGATAGAATAGCATAACCTTGGCAAACCCCACAACAAAAGAAAAGTGTTTGGCCGTAGCCAAACACTTCCTCTCTCGATTATTTACCTGCTAAATGTGCCAAAACAGACTTAATTCTTCCTGGGGGACTTTTCAGATTTACCTTAGCTAGAATAGTCTTTTTTAACTTTTTCGATTGGATTTTTTTTGCAAATGCGCGTGCTTGAGAAAAATTTTCAATCTCAGCAAATTGCAATGCAATAGAAGACAGTAAACTATCTACATAAGAGATTAACTCATCTTCCTGAGGCTCCATTCCCTTTGCAATTTTCACAAGAGCTGAAATTTCATCAATTCGACTTCGGCTGACCAATTGATTAGCAAAACCATTTATCACTTTCTTTTTGATGTTTTCATCCTGTATGGATTCCATTAATTTTAGAATAACAGTGAAGTCTTTTACCTTCCTTCCTTCATCTAAAATGGTAAGAATGGCGTTTGAAGATGTTTCGATTGGCTTCATGTTAGCCAATAAAACCGCTCTTTGCAAATCTCTTTGCTTCATATATGCGTCAAAAATGCTTTCAATCATTAAACTTCGAAAACCTGAAGTAGGGATGTTATTAACAATCCGTACGATTTTCTCAACATCGCCCACATTTAATTTATTTATAGCAATGTATTCACCCCACTCTCGCAAAGCCGAATGCTTCGTTTTCATAATAATTTTGAGGGTAATATCAATCGTGATGGATGGATCGATTTGCTCGTCTTGCATTAATTTTTTGACTAATATATTTAGCTCTTTTTCACTCGTTTCTGGGTTTGTAATGTCATGTAATGTTTGAATAATAGGATTTAGATGATAAAAATTATTCGATACGCCTGTCTCTTCAAGAGATTTAAGTAAATCATCTAAGTCATTAAAATGAAGCATTTTTATGCTTCTGTAAAAAGCTAACTGCAGATGTTTGTTAAATTTAGCCTCTAACTCCAAAAATTTTAAATAATCTTGGCAATTATCAACTTGATCCAAAAATTTCTCAAGAAAGATTACTAAATTTTTATGCTTGCCTAATTCATTTTCTAGAATGCTAACAAGCCGCTCAACTTTTGCTTCAGTTTCTGCAGCCTTTTCCAAAAAGTTCTTGGAAAAACTTTTAAAATCTCTTTTATCTACCCAATTTAATTGGGGTAAAAGGACTTCAAAATCTTTAGCATTCTGCTTAAAATTCTCTTTTATAAAAGTACGCTCTTCCAAATACTGACCGAAGATAGATCTCAGTTCAGATGAACTTTTGAATAGCCCAAGAAAAATCCGAGTTGCATTTTGATTTTTTCTTATTTTAATTTTACCAGTATCTTTGTATGCGGAGTTCCATCGTCTATTTACTAAACGAGAATTTACAAAGTTTTTATCATCTAAATTATAGATAATTATTTGAAGAACTTCATAAGGAATTAAAGTTTCCATTAATCCATTTTCTTCATTTTCCAAGGAAAAGTGCTTCTGATTATAAACTTTTCCGGCCCCACCGTTAACGTTCATAATTATTCCATTTTTAATATATTTTTTATAGAAAGCTAGAGAATGTGTTTTTGAATAAAAAGAAATGAAAGAGTCGAAAGCGAATATTAAAATAATATATTAAACATGATTTAATATCAATATTTTTTTATATAACTACCTAAGCAGTAGGCTTTTGGAAAGTAATCGGATGATGTATTTATTAAAAAATAAAATAGGAGCTGCTTTTGTACAATTTAAAAATCAATAGGGAAATTCATACTTCTTCAGTCGTATTTAGTTCTGCTTGCACTATCCTTCCATACTCTTCCGGAAATTTTTCGATAATGTAGGCGAGCATTTTTTCATACACCTCAGGAGAAGAAATTGTTTTTATATATTTGTAGGCCTCCTCAAATTTACCTTTTCTAAATAAAAAAGAATTTATTTCATTAATAATTGATATTTGTATTTTTATATCTTTTACTAAATCTATCATTTTTCTTGCTTTGCCCATCTCATTCTCTGCTACAAATGAAAATGCAATTGTTTCCAAAGATGCATCTCTTTTGGTTGAACGTTCGGAGATATCAAGCGCTATTATAAGAGCCAGGTCTGTTTGGCTGAAATCAAGACAGACTTTTGTGAAGGCTATACGCGCAGCATCTTTGAAAAATCCTTCTTCGATTTTTTCGATGTGTTCACGAGCTTTGCCCCAATCTTTTTTTTCGGCATAAATTTCGAAAAGACTATACAAATCAAACCTTGTAAAAAGGGTATTTACGGCATCATCCAGTTCGTAATTATCAGGCCACTGCTCTGGGATGGATGAAAAAAACTTTTTATTTTCTTCTACAGAATGTGCTACTTTTTCGGAGGAAAAACAATCAAAACTTGTTTCATAATTTACGTAGAGATTTGATGTAGATTCTTTTATAAAATCTAGGGCATGATCCAACTGGTTTTGCTCGTCTAAAACATGAAAAACATCTTTAAACATGCTTAATGCAATTGCCTCATCTGAAACCATATTTCCGACCTCAATGGCTTCTTTAATGAGTCCTTTTTGAGCCAATAAAATAGTTATGGCTTTTAAAGAATGATTCCCTTCAACAGAAGAATTTGTATGATAGTTTGAACTCGTCAGCTTTTTAATAATTTGAAGGGAACCTTTCTTGCTAATTTTTCCGACACGGAAACAGAGAGAAATTTTCTCCAAACTTTCTTTAAAAAGATCTTCATTCTCCTTGAGATCCGACTCGTAAAGCTTATTCATAAGTAATGCAATAATAAAAAAATCGTTAAAGACTAATGTCTTTTTAAGTATCCCTCCAAAGCAACTATCCAGTTCATTTAAGCAGTCGAGCGGAATCGTTTTGATTAGCTCAGCTAATTCTATTTTTTTATCGAATATATTTTGCAAACTAACTTGATCTAAATCAGTTGAAAATAAGCTGTCTTTGAATAGATTCAGGGGAGATTTAGAGTCTTGTTCGTTCAAAAAATGAATCAAAGAAATAACAAATCTTTTAACGGTTGAGCATTCATTATTGATTATCGTACGGTGCCACTGATGGTTTATTTTTAAAAAATTTGGAGAATCATCTTCTAGATACTGCAAAATATGTTCAAATGTTTCTTGAGGCATTTTCCCCCAAGTTTCATTAAATATGTCTTTAGCTGATGCTTGATCGGGAATATCGTTACCAAAAACAGGCTGGGGTATATTCAGATTGTTTAATGATTTTATTTTTTGAATAATCGCACCGAAATCACGCTCTTTGCCTTTCACATGTTTTTGGCCTTTGAGCTCGATTCTTTTTACAATATTAATTAAAATCTCTTTATCATGATTTGTCAAAAATTCTTGATTTTTCTCAGCGAGTAGATACACAACATTTGCGACTTTTAAAGGAGTTGTTTGTGCAATATGAGCTTTAAAGATGGAATTAATAAAATTCTTAAACCAATTTAAAATTTTTCCATTTAATTTTTTACTTCCAGTCAGCTTAGTCGTCAAATAAAAATCATCTTTCTCACTAATCGCTTTAATCCCTGTTAAATTTTCATGAAATTCATCCGAATTAATAGCAATTAAAGATGGCATATAAACTCTCTGTTTGAAATTTTTAAAAACCGATTATGTTATACACTCGATTATTTTTACAGAAATTTATGTACATATTAGCACAAATTAGAAGTTCTAGGTGTGGATTTATTTTTACGGTAATAAAGTAGATCTAATGATTGAAAACAATATCCTAAAATTCAAATAAAAACTTTGAAGAAAAGTTAACAAATGAACTTTCGATGTGTCAAAAAATAAAGTTTTGAAATTTACAGTTTAAACTGCTCACCAAAATATCCTTTGCGAGCCTCTGGATTTTGCACGAGCTCATCAACTGTTCCAGAAAGCATGACTTTACCTTCAAAAACAAGGTAACTGCGATCCACAATAGAGAAAATCTCCCGTGCATTGTGATCTGTGATTAAAATGCTGATATTTTTATTTGAAAGATGGGAAATCATTTCTTTGACTTCATCTACAGAAATGGGATCGATGTTTGCAAAAGGCTCATCCAGCATCAAAAAGGTTGGATTTGTAACGAGAGCACGCGTAATTTCTAGACGTCTACGCTCGCCCCCTGAAAGAGCAATGGCTTTCTTCTTCGCTAAATGCTCAAGATGTAATTCAGCAAGAAGTTGTTCTAATCTGAGTTTTTGATCTGCTCGACTTAGCTCTAGTCCTTCCAGAATACTCAAAATGTTTTCTTCAACGGTTAAATAACGGAATACAGAGGGTTCTTGCGCTAGATATCCCATCCCCATCCTGGCACGCAAATGCATGGGTTGACGAGTGACATCCTGCCCTTGAAAGATAACTTCTCCCTTATCCGGTCGAATTAAACCAACTGTCATGTAAAAAGCTGTGGTTTTACCGGCTCCATTAGGCCCGAGCAATCCCACAACTTCCCCCTGGTTGACTTCAAATGACAAACCATTGACAACGGTTCTTCCACCGTAAGACTTCACTAATTTTTTAACTTGTAAACAGGGCGTTGTCATTGATTCACCATTATTTTTTATCCAGTAAAAACCGGCTTTTTAATTTATCAAATTCATGCTCGATAAAACTAAAACGAACGTCCCCATATCCTTGCACGGTGTCCCTCTTGCGCATGTTATCACGCTTGATTTTAAGCGAAGGAGCGCTTACTTGCAAATTGTCAATTTTATCATAGAAAAGAACTCGCCTTCCATGATTAGCTGAAAGGTACATTTCTTTCGTTTGAGGATGATATTCCACTTTATCGGCTAAAACATATTCCTTTAAAAGGTTAGCCGCGTTCCCATCCCCACATTGATTGCAAATATACACATTTCCCTCAAAAACAATTAGAGAAGGAACGACTGTTGCTTGTTTTTGCGTATAAGAAATAGTGATTGAATCCGCGTAGATTTCACCAATAGAATCTACATAATGGATTTGATTTTCACGCAAAACATTTCCTTTGCTATCTGTGGGACTTTTAAGAAATGTTTTGAATGCAAGACGATCGATTTCCAGATCCCCATAGCACATCAACGTGTGGGGAAACGCATTCTTCTCGCTATCTTCATGAATCAACAGACATTTGCCAGGAACTCGAATTGTGCGAATTTGCCACTTTCCATCAAAATAAGCACGTTGGAGCATGACCTTATGATCCGTTGTCATATGTCCAATTCCCTGCTGATTGATTTTAACATCCCCATCAAGAATGAGTAGATGCTGAGAGTCATCCCAATGCATAAAATCCGCAGAAAAAACAACAATTCCTTTAGCGATTGTTTTCAATTCACCTTGGGGTTTTGTAAAAAGTGAGCATTTTTTTTGCATATCAATGGTCACGTGCTGTGACCTGATAAAATCTCCTTCTGCAGTCAGAAGACGACATTCCTGCTCAGTTGTTACCCCTTGAAGAGAAAGATTTCCTTGCATTTTTTTTGACTTGAATTGGAGGGGCCGATCGTAGATTAAGAGCTCTCCAAATGCAGTAAAAACGTCATTGTAATTAACTGAAACCTGCTCTTGAGCTTGAATTTTGTCAAATTTCAAATCCTCATTTTCACGCGTTAACTCAACTGTCATTTTGCGGCTTTTAACAGTTAAGTATATGTCTTGAGCTGTCTTTTCTGTATAGATAACTTCAGGTTGACTATCCGTTGCTTTAAAAACCCCAGTCAATTGCTCGCATAGAATCTCTGCATCTCCACATTCGAGTTGTCCCCCACCTTTTAAGTGGATATGAACATTCTCATGCATGTTTAATGCATACAATTTTTGATCTTGTATTAAATCAATTTGTTGCGCGGAGATGCGCCCCAAGGAATGCTCAACAATTGCATTCCCCTTCAAGAAAATTTCCTTACCATAACAAGAGGCGGTTTCCGATTCTACGATGAGAGTATCTGTAGCTGCTAGAGATCCGCTTATCATTAAAAAAATAAGTCCAATTTTTCCTTTGAGAAAACGCATTACAGATCCCTCTCAGGTAACTCAAGTCGCCCTTTAAATTGGCTTGCATCTAAGTTAAGCTTTTTATTTTTTAATGAAAATTCCACTTTAGCAGCAAAGGCGGTCATGCTTGGAGAAGCTTCGGATAGGGGCTGCATTAAAATATGGGAAGGGAGTGTGTACCGAAAGACTTGCACTTGATCTGCCATAAACTTTTCATGACGAAAAGTATAAACGGCAGAATCAGCTTCAAAATAATTGATTGTTTGCATTGGCACCGCCCCAGAGTCTTTAAAGGGGATCTTTTGCCCATGGACTTCCAATTCTTCCATTTGAAAAAAATGATTAGGAATGCCAAAGGCTAGACGACCGTCTGGCAAGACGTAATACAATTTTTCTTGCATTCGACCAATCACATCATACATTCTTTCCTGGATTTCACCTTTTCCATCTTTTTCGATAAATAAAATCTCTGCATCCTGACATTCTAAACGAAGTTTACGCAGTTCAGCGCCTTCATTAAAGAGAATTTCTTTCACGACGCCTTTACGTTGCTGCTGAAGATGATAATCATTCTTACTCACATTTTTTTGCGATCCTGTCAAATTGTGATAAAAAGCTTCTGCTTCTGGATCAGGAATAACCAAATAAGCCATCAGCAAAACAAACATCACAAAAAAAAGAGTAAATAGCAATCGAGAAGCTTTTAAGAAAGAAAAGGGGCGCTTACTCATCTAAATCCTGTCGCATGAGTTGATACAGAGATTCCAGTAATCTAAGTAGTTTCGGCAATTCTTTAAAATCCATAACTGTTGCTGCGTCGCTTTTAGCATGCTTAGGGTCTGGATGTGATTCTATAAATAGACAATCTACCCCAGCCGCCACTGCCGCCTTAGCTAAAACAGGGATAAATTCACGCTGTCCTCCCGATACACTTCCCTGTCCTCCAGGCAACTGGACAGAGTGCGTCGCATCAAAGCAAACAGGTACACCAAATTGTTGCATGATCGGAATGGCACGCATATCGCTAACTAGATTATTGTATCCAAAAGACGCACCTCTATCCGTTAGAATCACCTGATGGTTGCCAGTTGAATGGATTTTTTCTACCACATTCTTCATATCCCAAGGAGCCATAAATTGCCCTTTCTTCACATTGACTATTGCCCCAGTCTTTCCTGCAGCAATAATCAGATCTGTCTGTCTGCATAAAAAAGCAGGAATTTGGATAATTTCGCACACTTGACTTGCTGCAATAGCTTCTTCAGCAGAGTGAATGTCTGTGACAACAGCCAATCCCGTTTGTTCGCGAACTTTTTGAAGAATACGCAACCCCTCTTCTAATCCAGGTCCACGAAAAGAATGTACAGAGGTTCTATTTGCTTTATCATAGCTCGATTTAAAGATGAGTTTGACTGATTTAAAAGGTTCAAAGATTTTTTGAAGTGTTTCCGCAGCTTTAAGTGTATGCTCTTCACTTTCGATGACACACGGTCCTGACATAATCACAAGATCTTTTTGGCCAATGTAAAAGTCTTTCACTGCCAATTGAGATTTTTCTTTTTTCATATTGTACTCACTTAAATCGCTATTTTTTCTTGAAGAAAGGACACTGTTTCTTGGTGCATATTCGGAAATTCACGCAAGAGCTGGGGTAAATTGACACGTACAAGCTCTTTTTTGTCGAGAGAGGGAACGTCTAATTCATCGACTAAGTCTGCTAAGGGTGTCAAAACAAACAAACGCTCTTTCCAACGAGGATGGGGAACTTGAAGCCGAGGGGTCACATGTACTTCCGTGTCAAAAAAGAGCAAATCTAAATCAATGATGCGTGGGGCATTCTTCGGCTTGTCTACTTTTCCCAACAATTTTTCAATATTTTGGAGATAAGTCAATAGATCTGTGGCCGAATAAGCTGTGTCAAAACAGCAAACGGCATTTACAAAATGATCTTGTAAAATAGGTCCAACAGGAGTCGTTAAATAAAATGAGGAAACTTTAAGTTCAAAAACACCTGAAAGTTGTTCAATGTGCTTTAGTGCTTGTCCTAGGATTGAACAGCTATCTCCAATGTTTCCTCCTAGACCTACAAAAGCTTTTTTCACGTGGATCTCTCCTTGAATGCTGGTCAACTATTTAACGTAAATAATTGATTGCTAAATGGATTAAGTAAAATTCAGATCCATCATACCCCTGCCTACACATATTTATCCAGAAAAAATCTTTCAGACTGTGCCGTGTAGAAATCACTTTCAATTAATATTTTTATTTGTCATTATTTTTACAAAAACCCCCCTTACCAAAAGGAATAATGATGCTTTACACCAAAAGAATGATAAGCATATTGTTAATCTTCTTATCTACAGCATGCTTTGCTTCTACACAAACTACAAAAGTCTATTTATCTGCTGATCAAATTGTTTTTATCGACACGCATCTATTTGTCATGGAGGAAGGTCGCCTGCATTTTGTCAATATAATTGAACAAGATGAACATGGCTTTTTTTATCACAAACAAGCCTTTTACGGCTTCTGTCCGAATGGCCATCCCTATGGACCTGATGGCTCTTGTTTGGGATCCGGCTGCCCTTTCAACTAGAGCAAATGGAATGGAGACTTGAGAGATCAAAGACATCTTAATTCTGTTTTTTATGCTTTATTTCGATAATCATACGGTGGAGGAACTTTTCGAATAGAGAAAAGCTTGCTCATTCAGGTCAATAAGAGCATTTTTAAACACTGAACTTTTATTTTTTGTTAAATGAACATCTTTTTTAAACGGTTTAAGGCTGTCTGCATGTTGACACCACCCCCCAAAATTGGCTTAAAGATATCCCCCATTTTATCGAGACGTTTTAAAATGGTGTGTATATCAAAATCTTTTGGATCTAAACCCGGTTTTACCTCTTCCCACAAAAGGGGCGTAGAAACAAGTGCACCAGGTCGTGGACGCACTGAATAGGGAGCCACAATAGTTTGCAAAGCACGGTTTTGTAGATAATCCAAGTAAATTTTTTTTGGCCTGCTTTGAGGACTTCTCTCGACAGAAGTGATTGTAGGAAATTGCTTGTGTATACATAGCGCAATCACATGGGCAAATTCCTTGGATTGTTCATAGTCATACTTCGCATGCAAAGGGATAAAAATATGCAGTCCTTTTCCACCCGATGTTTTGCAGTAGTTTTTAATCTTCGCTCTTTCTAATAGCTCGTGTGTCGCACTGGCAATTTCTATCACTTTTTCAAATGCGATATCATGAGGATCCAAATCGATAATACAATAATCCGGTTTTTCCAAATTTTTGCAACGCGATGTAAAAGGATGCAAATCAATGGATCCAAGATTCACAGCATAAAGCAAGCTGCGTAGATCTGAAATCATGAGATAATGATCCACTTTCCCCTCGTGCTGAACAGGAAATGTTTTCAACCAATCGGGGTGAGAAAAATCTATATTTTTTTGGTAAAAGTCTTTGCCCTCAATTCCATCAGGAAAACGGTGTAAAGTAATGGGGCGATTTCTAAGGTAAGGCAATAGATAAGGAGCTACTTTTTGATAATACGCAATGAGATCCCCTTTGGTATATTTTTCCTTGGGCCAATACAGCTTATCTAAATTGGTTAGCTCCAATTCTTGTCGTTTACTTGTTCTCCCTTTTTTTTCCTCACTGGCTGTTGGGATTTCCTTTTTAACTTCCTTAGGGTTCTTATCTATTCTTAGGCCTCGAAAAATAGGCTGTCGCATAATGTCATCCTTTGTCCATTCAGCAAATGAAACTTCACATACAAGTTTAGGTTTAATCCAGGTCACAGGCATATTGGGTTTAGGTATATTTTTGAAAGGCGATTTTTTTTGACTCAATGGCAATAGCTGCTTATAAACATCCTCCAACAATTCGTCGGTAAATCCCCCTCCCACATGTCCAACATAATGTAGCTCTCCTTGATCATCATAAACGCCAACTAATAGCGCTCCAAATTTTTTACGGGATCCACGCGGCTCAGTGAAACCCCCAATCACAACTTCTTGTCGCAAGGCTGTTTTAATTTTTACCCAATCTTGACTTCTTCTAGATTGATATGTGCTGGTCACTTTTTT
This sequence comes from Parachlamydia sp., assembly GCF_050255895.1. Taxonomy (NCBI): domain Bacteria; kingdom Pseudomonadati; phylum Chlamydiota; class Chlamydiia; order Parachlamydiales; family Parachlamydiaceae; genus Parachlamydia; species Parachlamydia sp. The sequence continues at coordinate 2,139 of NZ_JBFWIR010000031.1, read as the reverse complement.
GCCAATAATTCCTTCCAGCTTATTTTTTACAGCTTCTTTATAAAAATCCTCTCCATCCTTCACGATATGATCGCTATAACGAATTAAGGGAAGATTTAACTCCTTTAACAACTTTTTCAAAAGGTTCTTGCGTTCAATAAGGGGAAGATTGCGCAGGTCTTGACCCTCTTTATACAGAAGATCAAACACATAATAGTAGAGTACCCCTGCATGATCTTTTTGATAATTTTGCATGAGTTGAAAGTCAGATTTACCTGCAGAGTCTAAAACGACTAGTTCACCATCAAAAATGACTTTGTCATTCACTTTTTTCAAGCTATCCACAATAACCGGGAAGCGATCATTTAAAAGAATGCGATTGCGTGACTTTAACTGCACATTGTTTGGATCTATAAAGGCTAAGGCCCGATAGCCATCCCATTTGATTTCAAAAAGCCAATCTTCGCTACTGAAAGGATGATCAGCTAATGTGGCCAGCATAGGAGTCACAAATTCTGGCATTTTGACTTGCTTAGCAGGCTTTTCGTGGTCTGTTTCTGTCGCAAAAGCATCTTCTTTTTTAATTAAAAGCCATGCCGTGTCTTCTGCATCTTGCTTGAGCTTTTGAAAAACAAATTCTCCTTGTAGTTTTTCACCGTGCAAAATGACGGCAAAATGCCCTTTTTTTAAACCTATTGTGAGATATTTCTCAATTTCCTCTCGCGTGGTTCCATGGGGCACCGTATATGTTCCTCGATCCCATATTTCCACTTTACCAGCGCCATAATTGCCTTTGGGAATAGTTCCTTCAAAATATTGATAATCAAGAGGATGGTCTTCCACTTGGATGGCTAGCCGTTTATCATACGGGTCAAGTGAAGGCCCTTTTGGCACGGCCCAACTTAAAAGAACTCCTTTGTATTCTAAACGAAAGTCATAATGTAAGCGCCTTGCGGCATGCTTTTGAATGCAAAAGTTTAAAGCATCAGAACGTTTATTTTTTCCGGCAGAGGGTTCTTTGCTTTTGTTTAGATCTCGTTTAGAGCGGTATTCTCCCAAGCTCATCGATTACATCGCCTTTTTATGCGTTTTTCTAGGCGTTTTTTTTGGCGGATTTTTTTTGCTTTCTAAGCTTGCTTGAAGGAGAGACATGATGTCGTGTACTTTGGTTGATTTGGGTTCTTCCGTTTTAGGGTGTACAGGACGTCCCTTGGCTTTCTGTTTGATAATCTGCTTGATTTCTTCCATGTAGGTATCTTTGAAATCTTGAGGTTCAAAAGGAACGGTCAAGTGATCAATGAGCTGAATGGCGATGTCGATTTCCTTTCCCGTGGATTTCCCCACTGCTGGAATTTTTAGGTCTTCCACTTTGACTAATTCATTTTGGTAGCGCAGCTCATTGAGTATCAGCATATTTTCGTAAACTTTTATCACGGCTAAATGCTCACGATTGCGCAGGATATATTTTGCTAAGCCCACTTTTTTAGATTTTTTTAAAGCTTCACGTAATAAACTGTAGGCACTGAAAGCATTTTTGTCTGGCTCTAAAAAATAAGGTTTCGAGTAATAAATGGTATCTACCTCGTTCTCATCGACAAAATTTACAATTTCAATGGTTTTCGTCTTTTTTAGATTGGCTTTTTCAAAGTCCTTATCATCTAATACAACGTAATCCCCTTTTTCATATTCATAGCCTTTCACAATTTCATTCCAAGGAACTTCCTTGCCTTCAGCTTTACAGATTCTCGCATATCGAATTTGGGAATGATCCTTCTTATGAAGCATCACAAATGAGATCTCTTTGTCATGACTAGCTGTATACATCTGAATCGGGATATTTACTAAACCAAAGCTTAACGCACCTTTCCAAATGGCTCGCATAAATTATCCTTTTTTTGAGAGATATTCAATGATGGCTGGACAAAACTTAGGAAGGTCGTCAGGAGAACGGCTTGAGATAAAATGTTGGTCAACAACAACGGCTTCATCAACCCATTTAACACCCGCATTCACCATGTCATCTTTAATGGATATATAGGATGTACACTTGATGCCATTGATGATTTTTGCAGAGATCGGAATCCACCCAGCATGACAGATAAAGGCGATGAGCTTTTTCTGTTTGTGAAATTGTTGCGTAATTTCCAAAACTTTTGGAAG
>NZ_JBFWIR010000030.1:0-36274 GCF_050255895.1 Parachlamydia sp. | reverse complement strand
GTACATCAAGCACATTTAGAGCATGAATTTAATTTAAAAGTGGTAGATGAAACTCACGGCTTTATACACCATCAGATCCAACTCATCTATTCGCTTCTTCACGACCTATATTTTAAATTCTATCAATTATTGAAAGAAGTCTTTTAGTCAATAATGGCCTTAAAGCCTAAACATATGAACTAAATAAGAAAATTATGAAAATATAGAGGCTATACAGGGATCGTTGAATATGATGATGAAGCCAAAATTTTTCATGGAGATGTTTTGGGAATCAAGGCTATCATTACTTTTCCAAAGTACGACTGACAGCGAGATTGAAAAGACTTTTAAGGATTCAGTGGATGATTATCTAGCATTTTGCAAAGAGCAGGAAGAAGATTCGACAGACCTTTTGAGTAGACTGAATCCTGATGCAGATTGACGAGATTCTCTCCATTCTTCTTCAGAGCTTTAGCGGCATACATTCCGAAAAAAACTTGAGAATTAACCAAGTGAGATTGTTAAAAATCCTAATCTTATAAAAATTTAATTACTTACTGGAAAGTAATAATTGAATTGTTCATATAGAAATGAAAAAAGATAGAGGAGTTCTTATATGGATATTTCACATTTTTTAGCACGCTTGCTTGGAGTGATGTTGGTTGTTATTTATGGCAGTTATTTTTTTAATAGGGCTTTTTATAGACGCCTTTGGCAAGATGTACTAGACCATCCTGCTATTATTATTCTTTCTGGTTTCATCACTTTACTATGCGGATTACTTGTTGTGCTTTCTCACGACATTTGGATTCCAGACTGGAGAGGCTTAATCACTTTCCTCGGATGGTTGATGGTTTTTGCTGGAATTGCTCGTTTAGTATTTCCTGCGCAGGTGGCCCAATTTGGACAAAATCTGATTAAAAAAGATGGTTCTTTTCTGGATATTATTTCCGGAATTATGTTCCTGATTGGCTTATATTTACTCTACGTTAGTTTTTAAAATCGCAATAAATGTAGGCTGTACTAAAAAGCTAGACAGCTGAGCTTTTATTTTGTTAAACTTACGTGCTATTAACGAACATTCTTAAGGGAAATTTTTATGGCATATGTGAGTACAAACGAGTTTAAGCAAGGACTCAAAATTGAAGTAGAAGGGCAACCTTATACAATTGTTGCAAATGAATTTGTTAAGCCAGGTAAAGGGCAGGCATTTAACCGTGTTAGACTTAAGCATTTGATGACAGGTCGCGTAATTGAGCGCACGGTTAAATCAGGAGACAAATTTGAACTTGCTGATGTCGTGGAATCGGAAATGCGCATGCTCTATAAAGAATCCGATGGCGTTGTTTTCATGGACGACAAAACATTCGAGCAAATCAAGATCGCGAACCAGAACATTGGGGATACAATGGATTGGCTCATGGAAGATATTCTTTACGAGATTATTTTCTATAAAGGCGAGCCTGTTACTGTAGAGCCTCCAACATTCATGGAAATGGAAATTGTTGAGACTTCTCCTGGCATTCGCGGTGATACATCCGGAAGGGTTTTAAAACCTGCAGTGACAGCAAGTGGCGCAAAGGTTCAAGTGCCAATCTTCATCGACCAAGGTGAAATTGTAAAAGTTGATACACGTACTGGTGAATATGTTTCACGAGCTTCTTCCTAAATAGGCGCTATGAATAAAATTGCACTTCTTAAAGATCGTGCTCAGATGTTATCCAGAGCGCGACAATTTTTCTCTCATCGTGGAGTTTTAGAAGTTGATTGTCCAATGATTAGTCGATATGCCGCTGTAGATGAGCATATCGACTTAATTCCTGTGCAATATGCGGGGGCAAATCGCAGATATTTGCACTCTTCCCCAGAATATGGAATGAAGCGCTTAATTGTGGATGGGATGGGAGATATCTATCAGCTTGCGCATGTTTTCCGTGATGGGGAGTATGGCCGTAAACATAATCCAGAATTTATGATGGCTGAGTGGTATCGTCTGGGCTTTTCTTTCAATGAGATGATCCTCGAAACAGTGGATTTCGTGCGGCTTTTTCTAGGGGACATTCCCTTTACTTCGATGACTTATCGAGAAGCCTTCCAAAATTTTGCAGGTCTTGATTATCATCAAGCAACGACAAAAGAGTTGCGTCAATATATTCATGATGCGGGAATCGACCAAATTCATTCCATAGCGGGTGAAGATAAAGATGGTTTGCTGAATGTCATCTTGGGGCTTGTGATAGAGCCTCAGTTAGGTCGAAATGGCTTGTTTGTTCTTTCTCACTATCCCGCTTCGCAAGCTGCTTTAGCTCAGACTGTGACGCATGACGATGAGCATGTAGCGGAGCGTTTCGAAGTCTATTTTGAAGGTGTTGAACTGGCTAATGGCTATCATGAATTGGCGAATGCCCAAGAGCAGCGTCAACGTTTTATTGAAGCCAATAAGCATCGTGAAGAGCGACTAGGAAAAGAGCCTTTACCTATTGATGAGCATTTTTTGGCGGCTTTGGAAAAAGGATTGCCCAACTGCTGCGGTGTGGCTGTGGGTTTTGATCGTCTCATGATGTTGCGGCATCACTGTTTGTCTCTGGCGGAAGTCATCCCTTTTGATTGGAGTTTAGCTTAGCAGATTTTGCTTTGTGATTGGCTTCGATTTCTTCCAAATGAAACTTATGTAAAAAGCGGTGAAAAATGGGGGCAAAAATTAGCCCCAAGGCAAAGATAAAAGCTAAGCCGCTGTAGAGTGCATAAAAACCCGCAAATAATTTCCCACCTGAAGTTTGAATGGCTCCGAGAGGTCCCATTCCAGACAAAATCATCGCCGCATTTGCAAAAGAATCGATCCAAGGCATTTTTTCAAAATGATGGTAGCCCATCATCCCGATACATAATGAAAAGCTTATAAAACTCATTGCCCAGACAAGATTGCGTAGGAGCCGTAAATAAAAGGCCCTACGCGGTAGAAGTGGCGATTTTGCATGTTCGTACATCGAAAACCTTAAAAAGCGATTTGACTTCCTGATGCCCTGACAATGACTCGGGCCATTTGATTAGGGATGTAGTGATAAGGAAGAATTTCCAAGTCTACAACTTTAATGGTTTTAAAATCTGCACCTTTTTGAATGGCTAGTTGAATGGATTGCTGTCGCAAATCTTCTAAAACTTTTTCCCGCTCCACCAAGGAAACAACCGTATCGACCGTTGCTGAAATTTCTGCTAAAGCCGCTCCAAATGCATTTGCCACATGGGCATAGGGAGGGATAATGCATCGTCCACCCAAAAGGTTTTTGGGGAGCAAAGAAGCGCCTCCTCCAATCATCACAATAGGGAGGGATCGTTCCTCTGGGCTGATATTGGAGATGAGATCATAGATTTTTCTTAAAGCCTCGTCCATCACAACCTTGCAACCGCGGTGAGAGAGGGTAACGTTTTTTGGACGTGCACCAGGGATATCTAAATGACCAAGCGCTAGTGCTACATCTGTTAAGGTGAGTTGCTTTCCACCAAATGAGACAGATTCAATAAAGGTGCGATTTCCGCAGCTTTTAGAGTCAATTTCTACCTTATTGCGTTCGATTGTGACGTGGCTACCTCCACCTAGTCCAATAGAACAAACATCAGGAATGGAAAAATTTAAGCTAATTCCACCAATTTTTGAATTATTTAAACATTGTCTTGGAATACCGCGACGAATCACACCAATGTCTGTAGATGTACCGCCAATATCAATAATAATCGCATCATCGATCTGAGCCAGTTTGGCACCTCCTATGAATGAATTAGTAGGTCCCGCGGAAATAGTTAAAACAGGATATTCGATGGCGTGTGCAAGATCTAAGATGCTTCCATTATTTTGCGTCACCCAAATGGGACAGGCAATACCTAAGTCACTGCAGGTGACCACAAGGTTTTTGAAAACATTTGACATGACAGATTTCAAGGCAGCATTCAAAATGGTTGAATTTTCTCTTTCAACGAATCCTGCACCGCCAATTTGATGAGACAAGGAAATCGGAATTTTGCCCTTTGTGACTTCTTGGCTGATTTCTTTGGCAAGGAGTTCGTGGCAGGGATTAAGAGAAGCAAACACCCCTACAATTGCTAAACTTTCCATCTTTTGTTTCTGGAGATTTTCAACTGCTTTGCGGATTTGTGGAGGATTAATGGGCGTAATCAAGTCACCATTGCATTCAAAGCCCCCATCGACTGTTTCCGTTCCGACATAAAGGGTATCACGTAACTCTTGTGGCCAAGAATAGCAGGAGGGGAGAGATTGAGGGTGATGCCCAGCTATGCGGATGACTCCAACACGATTAAGATGATGCCTTTGATGGATGGCATTGACCGCTTGGGTTGTTCCTAAAAAAATCCCTGAAATATCCTCTCCCTTGATTTTTGTGTCATTCATGATTTGCTTTAGGCCAACGCGAATGCCATCATTCACTTCACGAGTCGTCGCAACTTTGGTGTAAGCTGTGATTTTTGTTTCAGAATTGACAAGCACAACATCAGTATTTGTTCCACCTATATCAATGCCGATTTTGTATCTTTGTTTTTTCATAGATATTTTCTCAGGTTAATGCCAAGGCTTTTTGTTTGCTTTTTTGGATAGGCAAATAATCTGTCTCATATCCAAAATAACGAGGTCCCACGACGGAAAGCCCTTGCTTTGTTGTCCAAATAGAAGGAGAAGGCAAGGCAATCAGATTGACTTTTAAACCAAATCGAAGTGACTCACTTGTAATAGGTTCTCCAGTTTCTTGTTCCATTAGCATGATGATGTCTGGAGTGGTGGCCAAGATTTTTCCATTGCATTTAGCCAGCAAATATTCATTTTGAAAGCAAATTTCCATACGGTCATTTTTATTTTGGATCACCACATTTCCTTTTTGAAATCCCTTAGAAATGGCTCGATCAATATCGGTAATTTTACCAGATCCTATCCAAAAACCTTTACACAGTGTTAACACGGCTTCTAGCGGATCTGTACCGGCAGCTTTTGCTTCACGATGAACTTTTCCGATAGATAAGGCTCGAGACATACTTTTGGGGATTGTGTATTTTTCTGCTTCGTCTGCTGACATCGGACGATCCGCAAAAACACCCCAAGATCCAATCGAAATCGTGATTTGACGGGCTATTTTTTCTAGCGTTAGGGGTGTTTGAGCATTGATAATCACAGAATTTCCCCGCCAGTCTGAAATAAATGCAGGGGCGGAAGGAAGTCCTAATAAGCGATTCGAGCACATTTGCACTTCAGGAAATGCGCGACCCATCAGGTCGGCATCTAGAATGGGAAGACCTAATTGATTGGCAACCATGATAGGAAAAAAGGCATTGCTTCCAGCAGCTTCACATGGCATTAAGACCGTAACTTTTTTGCCCGTCACATTCTCCACGTCTCGAATGAGAGAAATATATTCAAGCCCTGTAGGGAATTTTTCTGTTTCAACTAAGGGTGCTCCAATCATCCCCATGGGAAGAACTAGATCATCAGGCTTGAGTTCTGAACTCTTAATCATCGAAACAGGGCCTAACTTTTCCATGAGATGCTTTGTCATCATGTAAAAATAGGCGGGATCACCACCACCACCAGAGCCTAAAATAGCACTTCCAATGGTGAGATCATCTAGTTGATCAAGCGTAAGCTTTTTCATGTTGTTTTCCACTCAATAAAATTAAAAATGTTCCCAAATGAGCTGCGATGGCTGAATCGATTGTTGAAACAGCCGTAATCGCGATCCCATTCATGCTCAAAATACCTGCAACTGTGCCTAAAAACCAGGCAGCAAAATGCCAAGGGTAATCTCTTGAGGTGATCGGTTGTCCGGAGATGCGCATCATCAGATAACGGGTAATAATCACGGTTCCCATGCTTGTGACGACTATTCCCATTCCTTCTAAAATCAAACTTAAATGTTGAAGCAAATCGAAGTTTGCCAATAAGGTTCCGAGAACTCCAAATATTAGAATCGTGATGTTAAAGGAATGATTAAGATTTGGAAAAATAGAGCGTGCGCTTGTGGCTCCGGAGTAAAGATTCATATTATTTGTGGTCCATCCTGCTAAAATGAGAAATAGGGATACCCAAAGATTCCATAATGGACCGTTGTATCTTTTGAGCACTTCTATGATGTTTCCTGTTTTCCCTGCTGCAAGATAAACACCAATGGATTCCAAAATGGGCATAGCTAAAATGAACATAATAAAAATACTCGTCATTCCATCCTTAGATGAACGTGCGTGGCGCATAAACGTTGGCAGGTCGATGACATAAACGATAGCCATTCCCATAATTGCAGAGATTGCAGCAAAAGTTAGGGGAAGATGATTGGTTTGAGTTGTATCTGAATCCGCCGTATACCACGCATATCCGAGAGTTAAAAGAAGTAGAGGCATGCTGATATTGCTAATGATTTCCATGGCTCGAATGCCGTAAAAGACAACAAATGTAATAAGGAGGCCTAAGAGAGTATTGGCAATGCATTCAATGAAAGGACCTTCAGAATGAATATGAAGGATATCGAGGAGGCTTAAGCTCATCACTTTTAATTGAACGGAAAACCATACTAAAGTGGATAAGGACATTGTTAATGCGAAAAAGGAAACTCCTTTTTTACCAAAATATTCAATAGCGTTTTCCATTGTCGTTTTGCGATTTTCGCAAGCCATGTGGGTGATCACTAAAGCCATAAGTAAGAGAATGGCATTCCCTAATAAAATCCCACATATAGCAGATGCGAAGCCATATTGTTGATTCAGGGTTTGTCCAATCATAATCATTGGAAGGCACACGACACCTCCAATTTGAATGCTAGAGAGTTTCCACCAGTTTTGTTGTTCGATCATAATTTGCCTGTTTCTTTTAAAGGGTTTAATTTGCAACTTTTCGAGTCTAATAAATTCAGAGCTTTCCTAGGGGATTGCGTGAATTTTCTGCACGTAGAGATAAGCTTTTAGGCCATTAAAGATAATTTTAAAAAGGCAATAAACAAATAGTATTTTAAATTTTTAATAAAAACTGTAAGCAGTAAATCAGATTACCTCTTAGTAGTCAATTAAAAATAAGAAAAATTTGGAATGGGGTTTTTGAAAAAATAAATAAGTAAATTTATTTTTTTAAATTAAAAATAGAACTTAATCGTTTATTGTATCGAATGCTGTTTAGCATTGACTCTCAACTTCAGATAAAAGTACTATGTGGGGCTTACATTATTCAATCCCACTATAGTGAGAATTTCTATGAACAATTCACTCAAAAACATCCCGGTATTTATCCTGTGTGGAGGATTAGGGACCCGCATCAAAGAAGAAACTGAATTCAAGCCCAAACCCATGGTTCCCATCGGCAATTACCCTGTTTTGTGGCATATTATGCATTTGTATAGTCGGCAAGGATTCAAAAAATTTGTGTTGTGTACGGGATTTAAATCTGAGGTGATTAAGGCTTATTTTTTAAATTATGCTTCCATGAATAGTGATTTCACTGTTGATCTTAAATCCAACAATTTAACTGTTCATTCCATTGACCATGAGGAAGATTGGGAAGTTACTGTCGCTTATACCGGCGAGAAGACTATGACAGGTGGCCGTGTTGCGATTGCTGCTGAAAAGTACTTGTTGGATGCTGAACATGCTGCAGTGACATATGGGGATGCTTTAACTGATGTGAACTTGAGAATGGAATTTGATTTTCATCGTGCTCATGGAAAGCTAGGAACCGTATTGGGAGTCAATCCCCCCTCTCGTTTTGGTGAAATTCGTTTAAATGGAGACAATGTAGAGGAGTTTGCTGAAAAACCGGAATTTAAAGAGAAGTGGATTAATGGAGGGTTCTTCTTTTTTAAAAGAGAATTTTTCACCAAATATTTAATCAAAGATGAAGAGTGTGTATTGGAAAAGCAGCCTCTTGTTAACCTTGCCAAAGATGGGGAATTAAATATGTATCGACACAGAGGTTTCTGGGCATGCATGGATACGCAGAGAGAGAGAGACCATTTGAATGAGCTTTGGACTTCGGGGCATGCGCCATGGGTTCGTAGCTTACCTTTTGTCGAGATGCATCCAAACCTACTAATGAAGGACAAATCGAAATGATTAACTATTTTGGCGATGTATTTAAAGGGTTACCAGTCCTGATAACAGGCCACACCGGATTTAAAGGTTCTTGGCTTTCCATTTGGCTGCAAGCATTAGGAGCTAAAGTTATTGGGTATAGTTTACCGGCTCCTACCCAACCAAGCCATTTCTCAATAACCCATCTCGATCAAAAGATGGTGCATATCACTGGGGATATTTGTCATTACGACAAAATTTATGATACCATTCAAGAACATCAACCCGCTTTCGTTTTCCATTTAGCCGCGCAATCGCTTGTATTAAAATCATATACAGATCCCAAAGAAACCTTCGATGCTAATGTGGGGGGCACAGTTAATGTGTTGGAAGCTGTGCGAAATAGCGAGTGCGTGAAAGGCTGCTTAGTCATTACGACAGATAAATGTTATGAAAATAAGGAATGGACATGGGGCTACCGTGAAAACGATACTTTGGGTGGAAGTGATCCCTATAGCGCTAGTAAAGCCATGGCAGAACTAGCGACACAAGCTTATCGTGCCTCGTTTTTCGAATCATCGAAATGTGTTGCATCTGCAAGAGCAGGGAATGTCATTGGTGGAGGTGATTTTTCTGATTTTCGTCTTGTTCCAGATAGCATGAAAGCATTGATGAGCAATAAGTTAATTGAAGTTAGAAATCCTCATAGTGTACGTCCTTGGTTGCATGTTTTGGATGCACTCAGTGGCTACTTATGCCTTGCTCAAAACTTACTTCAACATGAACAAACCTTTGCAGGAGCATGGAATTTTGGCCCAATGGAGCAGCAAGGCATATCTGTAGAGGCTCTTGTTCAAAAAGCGGTGGATTATTGGGGAGAAGGCGATTGGATCAACCTAGAAGCTATAGGACAAAAACGAGAAATGCATCTTTTGCGTCTCAATTGGGATCAGGCAGCTCATCATTTAAAATGGCATCCAGTTTACAACTGGCATGAAGCACTTGAAGATACGGTCAAATGGTTTAAAGCTTTTCATAATGATCCAAAAGTAGCAGACAATGAAAATATGTATCAAGTTGCTTTAGACCATATTAAAAAATACTGTATATACGCTCAAAAGCGAGAGCTAAAATGGGCAGAATCTAAAAACCTGCTGGCTGTGGAGGGATAATGGAATTTATATCGACACCTCTGAAAGATGCTTTTCTGATTGATTTAAACAAGCTGGGTGATGAACGCGGATTTTTTGCGCGTCTTTTCTGCCAGAAAGAGTTTACTCAACAAGGTTTAGAGCCTGCTGTTGTTCAAGTGAATAATTCTTATAGTGTTGAAAAAGGAACATTGCGTGGATTGCATTATCAGCTTCCTCCTTTTGAAGAAACCAAGCTAGTGCGATGCATACAAGGCTCTTTGTACGACGTTATTGTGGACTTACGTGTGGATTCTCCCACCTTTAAAAAATCTTTTGGGGCCGTACTTTCTGCTGAAAATCGATTGATGATGTATGTGCCAAAAGGATTTGCACATGGTTTTATGACGCTGCAGCCGAATTCTGAAATCATGTACTTCGTTTCACAATTTTATTCTAAAGAATGTGAAAGAGGGGTGCGTTGGGATGACCCAACCTTTAGCATTGAGTGGCCAGTAAAGCCAAGCCTGATTTCTGAAAGGGACAAAATGCATCCTAATTTTGATCCTAGCTATCATTTAAACCTGGCGGCTGTATAAAATGCGCATTCTTTTTACTGGAGCTAGTTCTTTTTCTGGTATGTGGATAGTCAAACAGTTGGCTGCTCAGGGACATCAAGTGACAGCTATTTTTAAACGCTCCCATACCGACTATTCCGGAACACGCGGACAACGTGTTCAGGCCATTCTTCCTTTTGTTCAAGCTATTTTCAATTGTTCTTTTGGCAGCCAACGTTTTTTAGAACTTATCGCTAATAAAGGCCCATGGGATCTATTTTGTCACCACGCAGCTGATGTGACGAATTATAAGAGCCCCGAATTTGATGTTGGAATAGCTGTCGCGAACAATGTCAGCCATCTTAAACAAGTTTTAGAAGCCTTATTGATGCAACAATGTAAAAAGGTGGTCTTAACGGGAACGGTTTTTGAACAAAATGAAGGGGACGGGACATATCCATTAAAAGCCTTTTCACCATACGGGTTATCAAAAGGCTTAACATCTGAAATTTTCCGATTTTATACCGAAAAATTGGATATGAAGTTAGGAAAATTCGTCATCCCTAACCCTTTTGGTCCCTATGAAGAGCCTCGTTTTACGGCATATCTTGTGCAGAAATGGTTTAAGAAAGAAGTTGCGGCAGTTAGTCATCCATCCTATGTCCGTGATAACATTCACGTAGCGTTACTCGCGAAGGCATATGTCCATTTCATAGAAAATCTTAAGGATGAGCCTGGCTTTGAAAAACTAAATCCTAGCGGTTATGTGGAAAGCCAGGGAAGTTTTACCAAGCGTTTTTCCTCAGAGCTGCGCCCTCGTTTAGATTTGTCTTGCGAATTTGAGCTGCATACCCAGACAGACTATTCAGAGCCGAAAGAACGTTATAATACGGATCCTCTTCGTTATCTGGAATGGGATGAGCAAAAAGCTTGGGATGAGCTAGCCGTATTTTATCAACAGACATATGGGAGCTATAAGCATGGTTGATTCTATAGGCATTGTCTTTATTACACATTGTGCGAAGAAGCATTTACCTTTTTGTTTGCCACCTCTTTTCAACTCATCTTTAAAGCCACGCATTCTTGTCGTGAATTCTTCGTCCAATGATGGAACAGTTGAGCTTGCGCAAGCAATGGGAGCGGAGACATTGGTGATTGAAAGGTCTTTATTCAATCATGGATCTACTCGGGAATTAGCGAGAAAACATCTCAATACAGATATTGTGGTGATGATGACCCCAGATGCCTATCTGACAAATTCCGAAGGATTAGAATATTTACTGGAGCCTATTCTTCAAAGAAAGGCATCTATTGCATATGCTCGCCAAATCGCACACACAGATGCGGACTTTTTTGAGTCCTTTCCGCGAGAATTTAACTATCCTGCTCAAAGTCATCTAAGAGGTATTGAAGATGCTGCTCAATTTGGGACGTACACTTTTTTTTGTTCAAATTCATGTGCAGCATATCGCAATCAAGCTTTAGATGAAATTGGAGGATTTCCTTCAGTCCTTTTAGGAGAAGATACAGCAGTTGTTGTCCAATTGTTGAAAAAAGAACATCGCATTGCTTATGTAGCTGAAGCTATCGTTCATCACTCACATCGCTATTCATTAAAGCAAGAGTTCGAGCGTCATTTTGATACAGGCTTAGCCAGAAAAAAACTTCATGCATTACTGCAAGAAGTCGGTTCAGATAGCGCTAGAGGAAAAAAATATGTGCGAGAAATGATTGAAAGGTTGTTGCAAAATCAACCGCTTATGATTCCATATGCATTTTTGCATATTTTGGCAAAATGGGCTGGATACAAAATCGGAAGTATGAGTTCTTGGATGCCGCTCTGGTTGAAAAAGAAGTTAAGTAGCCAGGACTTTTATTGGGTTTCTCAAGATTTCATGCAGGGCCGTTCAAAGATGTTATGATTAGTTGGACATTTCCCGGAAAATTTTCTGCTGTTATTGCCATAGGCTGTGTTTTTCTGGAAATCCTGCTAAATTTTTGATTTGACGATTCTTTTGAGAATGCCATCAGGAATACCACGCGACCTAAATTACTATATCTAAATTCTTCGTGAAAAATGAGACGAAAATGAGAAGAAAAGGTCTCGACAAAAATACTACAGTTGTAGCAAGTTGTATGAAATTAAGGGAAAATGAAAAAATAACTTGAACATACGAAAAGGAGAAATTTATGAAATCTTATTTTATTTTACTCATGTTTTTACTCTGCATCATTATGAATAGTGGAAATGCTGCAATAATGAAATGCTCTATTGCTGCTGAGCAAAACCAAGGGAAAGGCAACGAAACGATTTTTATAGATTCTTCCCAAATTCATTTTTCAGGCGATGAAATATTTGTTACATTAAATAATGAAATGCTTCCTGTTAACAGTCTATGTGGCAACTATCGAGGAATTTTTATTGAATATAAATGCGGTGTTGGTTATTGGGTATGCCCAAGGTGTACGAAAAAAAATGAATTATGGGATTATCCATATTGCCAGCATTGTCCATATGTATGTCCCAAGTGAAAAAAATTAGCAACGAAATTTGGATGTTATATAAACGGTTTGTCATGACCTTTGCGTTTACCGTCTTGTTTTTGCCATTGTTGGCCTTTGCAGAGTGTTATGATGGGATGCATACCAAACAAACAGAAAATTTACAAAATATTTTAACTTCCATGCCTATTGAAGATAGGCAAGATTTAGAATGCTTATTCCGCTATCTAATGGCAGATGGAGATTTTGCTTACGCCCTTTTTGGCGATAAACCGATAGCATTTTCTGATTTTTATGTGGATCTAGAACTTGGATTTTTTTTTAACCAATCAACCCTCAACTCCTTTGCGACTATTTATAAAGGATGGCTTGTATGGCAGAAGTATAAATCATCTTTTCCTTCAAACTCTTTTATTTTAATGGATTATGTGAGTGTCGATTATAAGTTGATTGGATTTGTTTTGTATCACAAACAAAAGGTACAAGCTCTTTATGATAAACATCAGCCATTAATGAACATTGTTTTTCAAGATGTAGATCGCATAGCAACAGTTATTTGCTCACCGACTTTAGAGCACTTAAAATTAGAGTATGACAAACACTTATATCATCAAGCTCTGGGGCTTCTACTAGGCTATGATGCAACCAATGCTAAAAGATTTCGAGACAAATTTGAGTTAATCGATGCTCTCATGATTGGACCTTTTGCCTTAGAGGGGCTAAATGTTAAAACTACGGAAACCATTCTATTAAACCTTCAGGATAAAAAATCAATAGATTCACAATATTCCAATTTTAGAGAATTAAAGATCCCCGATATTATTCGGCAGCTCAATAACTTGTCTGATAATTTGAAAGTAATAAATCTGAGCCTAAGGGATGAGACCCTATCTCCTATAAAAATACCGAAATATATGGCTTTTGAAGGAGATCAGGAGGTGATTGCAAGGCAAAAGGCGTATGATAAAATTCGTGATAGGCTAATAAAGATTTATTTTTCTGAAAACTTTTTAGAAATCATTTTATCTCGGTTGCAATCATGAAAAAAATGATCTTTTTTGTAATGGTGTTTTTTTTATTTTCAGGCGCTTATTATGTGTTTCATAACGTTTTACATCAAGTTAGCGCATTGCCAACGCATCGAAATGTTGATGACCAAGTATCATCAATTTTGAGTGATGAGGAACGCCATCAAATTTCTCTTTGCATAGCAAATATATTTTGGAATCAATTATCTCAATATAGTCCTTTTTATGACCTCGATGTGGTAGTGGAAAATTTGAATGAACTAGAAACTGGAAAAAAAATGCCTCTTCACAAACATGAGTGTCAACAGCAAATGCTTTCCTTATTGGATAAGATATCTTCCTATCACGCATGTCTAAACTTGAAAGCTGCAGAGCTATATTTAGAAGAAGTCGCCAAGAGAAAAAATGTTGTGGAGGTTATTCCACACAAAGTCTATTACGAAGTCCTTCAATCAGGCAATGATGCCATAACAACTCCTGAATATACCTTTAAGATACACCTCATTGAAAGTCGGCTATGCAAAGGCGAGGAAGTAGTTATTCAAGATACCCGTTTATCCAAAAGACCTATTACACTAGTACTTTCAGATACCATTCTTGGTTTTGCTAAAGGGGCTTCTGGAATGACTTGTGGAGAACGACGCAAGATTTATATTCATCCAGACTTGGCTTATGGAAAATACGGTCGTCATGGATTCCAGCAGTTAATGATTTGTGATGTTGAGAAATTATGAAAATTGTTTAATGC
The DNA here is from genome assembly GCF_050255895.1 of Parachlamydia sp. Lineage (NCBI taxonomy): Bacteria > Pseudomonadati > Chlamydiota > Chlamydiia > Parachlamydiales > Parachlamydiaceae > Parachlamydia > Parachlamydia sp. The sequence continues at coordinate 22,278 of NZ_JBFWIR010000030.1, read as the reverse complement.
TCATTTGAAAAAAATATTTATTTAGTAGAGCCTGATTTAAGATAAATTTTTCCAAAAAATAGCCAGCGTTAAGATGTTTTCAGAGTTTTTATTTTCTATGTGCATTGCTTATGTAGCTGAAGCTATCGTTCATCACTTCACATCGCTATTCATTAAAGCAAGAGTTCGAGCGTCATTTTGATACAGGCTTAGCCAGAAAAAAACTTCATGCATTACTGCAAGAAGCCGGTTCAGATAGCGCTAGAGGGAAAAAATATGTGTGAGAAATGATTGAAAGGTTGTTGCAAAATCAACCGCTTATGATTCCATATGCATTTTTGCATATTTTGGCAAAATGGGCTGGATACAAAATCGGAAGTATGAGTTCTTGGACGCCGCTCTGGTTGAAAAAGAAGTTAAGTAGCCAGGACTTTTATTGGGTTTCTCAAGATTTCATGCAGGGCCGTTCAAAGATGTTATGATTAGTTGGACATTTCCCGGAAAATTTTCTGCCGCAGGCTATTGGCATAGGCTGTGTTTTTTCTGGAAATCCTGCTATAATATGTTTTTGAAAGAGTATTTGCATTTTCTCAACCTAGTTTTGCAAACCGTTCTTTAAAATTTTCTGTAAAAAATTCAATTTTGACGATTCTTTTGAGGAGGTCATCAGGAACATCACGCGATTGATTGTAATATCCCAGACCTAATTAATATAATTCGTCTCTTACTTCAGTGGTTCATTTTTGTTTTTAGGTCGTTTGACAGGAATTTCAGTGTTATCGATTAAAATGACATCATAGCGCGACATCACTTTATAAAAGCTCTTTACGACCTGGTAATGCAAAATCGGGGTGTTGGATGTGTCTTCAATCTAAGAACGCATTACAGTGTAAATTTCAGTTGAAACGATTGGGCGCATTAAAAATGTTGCTAGTGGTTGCCGTCACTTTAGCATGCTTGGCAGAAAAAAAATCAATAAAATTGTAGGCGATCTTAAGAAAGAGAAAATCACTTTCCTAAGAGGAAAGAGAGCTCAAAACAGGAAGACCGATGACTAAGATTGTCTTGATGCTTTCTTAATTTTTGTGCTATCGTTCCTCAGCATACGGAAGTGTGAATCAACTTAAAAAGGACACATATGTTTGGTTTAGGAATGTCATATCAGGATCCAATGATCTCGATTAGTCAAGGAGTCGAAGGTACTGTAGAATATACATTTACAAAGGGTGAACACAAGTCTAAAGTGATGATCATCAAAGAAGAAAGTAATGATCTTGCTTACAAGGTATCTGTAACTTACCATGGACTTAGGAATAGTCGATCCCATTGGACCATTCATATCAATGATAAACTTCCGACTATAGATGGTGAAAATTTGAATTACTTTGGGTCAAAAGTATTCATATTTAAATCAGTTGGAAGAACAACGCTTGAAGTACAAGAAACGGATGAGCATTGTACCGCATCTGTATGGATATGCCTCTCTGGAGAAAGGTATGAGGTACATAGAACCCTTTCAATAGTCAGTGAAAAGATTAAAGCTTTGATTGAGAAAGGAAAAATTTTCAAACCAGCTGATGGTAAAGAAGTAAAAAAAATCTTCTACAGTGAAGATGCTGGCGTCTTTCTTTATGTTAGAGATAAGAATCGGGGGCATAGTGATATTTATTACGCAAACGAAGGTGAATTTTCTAAATGCGAATCAAAGATGATTATTCAGTGTAGATGCCCAGCAGGAGATTCATCGTGGAAAGTTAAGCTTCCAACAGAAATCGAACCACGCATTCTTGAATTTCCTCAAGGCAACGCTGATGGGGGCCACGGAAATAATGTTTCGTGGGATAAAACATCTCTGAAAAGTATCATTTTGTAGTTTGCATACCGCCCACCCGTAAGTTGACGAGCGTATAGTAGAATTTTCATAGTCGGGAGAGGGGGTATAGTGACTCGGTCCAAGAAACTTCCTCTCAAATTCTTCACTTCCGTGCAAATAACTGTGGGTTTATCCTAGAAATTCTTTCTTGAGTTTTCCTGCTTTTATTATTTGGCTTAATTGACGACACGCCCTAATTTCTAATCACTTTTTTAGCTAGAGAAATATGGTAATCATGTCCTAAAAGCTTAGGACTCAAACCATATTTTTTTCTGAGTGCTTCTAGTTCTGGGGATTCCACTTGCAAGACGACGTAGCTTGCTGTTTTAGAGGGCTGAACAATCACAATTTGTTTCAGTTCAAACTGGAAAATTTGTCCGATTTCTTCGGGCGTAATGTTTTCATCTACGTAAAAAACACTGATATGCGCACCTGGTGCGCCTTCTGTACGGAAATAAGGAGGCTTGTCGTATCCATCTTCCAATTCTAACATAGGAAAAAGAGTATGAATGTACGCATCATCTACTTTCAAATAAACAAAACCATCAGATTTCGCAACTAATTCCCCTTCCATTGAGAATTGCACACGTGCATATTCCGTGACTTCATCCCAGGAATAATCAACGGCAGTGGCCGACTGAGTTTGGGAAGCAGATTCTAAGGCCCACACCGAGGAAAATTGAGTGATAAGTAGGACAATGCATAGACTTAAAATTCTTTTATAACCCATTATATCATCCTTTTTAAGTATAAAATGACTTGAAATCCACTTTATTGAATGAGTTTACCCAAACTTCCAGACTTTCGTGTATTTCTCGAAATGAACGTTTGTAACAAAAACTTAATAAAATATAACAAGAAAATGTTTTATTTGCAATATTATATAGGTAGCTGCCGTAGTTTAATTTACTGAGTAACAGTTCAGATACCCCTCCTTCGTCGGGGCATCTGAAAGAAGTAACTTATACAGCGATTGCTTGTAAAATATTCTCGATGAACAGCTAATAGCCTTGCCTCAGCCAAGACGTCCCAAATATTCCAACACTGTTTGCGAGCTTGTTGGGGTATGGGTAACGATCAAATCAGGGGAGCCAATCTGAGCCAGCCTTTCCAACATATCCCTGTTGAGCTCCTGGTTTTTATCAGATTTACCTCGAAAGCTTTTTATTTTCTTTTTCAAGCCATCGCTTCCAGGAGGCTTGCGGCTATTGGCGCTGTTCTTTTGATAAACGGGCTTCAAGCCCATGCAAACGAACTTCCAATTGCAGAATTTGAATCTGTTGTTGCTGGATGGTTGACTCGAGATAACGGATATAAGAATGAGTCGATTCGGGTAGAGAATCAAAAAGTTCACCGGAAAGAGTTGGAGAAGAAGGTATTTGGTCTGAATTCATGCAGACATTACTATCACAATGGTTATGCAATGTGAATTAAAATTATACTCTACCGCATTTTTCATTCAGATGCCCCGATGAAGGAAGGGTATCTGAACTGTTACTTCATTTGTTGATGGTATTTTTTTCTGAAGAAAAGCGAAAATCTTCCATGAGCGCATTCCCATTTAGTTTTTGTGATAAAAAACATTTTAATGATGCACTCTCTTTTTTTCATCTCATACACAACTTTTGATCGTATCTCCATTTCTCTTAAGTTCAGCTTAAGAAATTTTTACATGTTTATTTATTTCAGAATACCATGATATTTTTGACAAATCTTCATTTGTTAATCCATATATAAGATAAGTCCTTTCTGAGGAGTAATTATTTTCTAACATTTTATCAGTTGGCTTAGAAAAATAATTTCGGATCTCGCCTTCAAAAATAAAATCGCATTTTTCAATAACCTTTTTACTTAGGTTATTTGCTTTATTGCATCCAATCTCAACCCGATCACATTTCATAAACTCAAAAGCTGCAACTGTTAATATTTTAATTACAAGTGTTGCAAGTCCTTTGTTGCAATGCTTAGTGTGCGTCCAATATCCAATTTCAAAGCATTTTTTATTTCTTGTTTTTGAAGGATGCCAACTCGCTGAAACTAAAAAATTTCCCAAGGTGTCAAATACAGCAAAATCATATTCTGACCCTTGCAAATACTTTTGATTGGAAGTGATAATTCTATTAAATTGATTTTTTTCACTCAATTCGGCATGTGCCCAATCCATAAAAGGTAAAAGATTATCTAAGCTTTCTTGCACCGCAGTGTTTAATGTTGAAGCATCATCCTTACGTAGTGGTCGTATCACCAAAGAAACATTTCCATCATTATATAAAATTTCAGCTGGCGCTAAAGATGTAGTTGTCATCGTTACTTTTTATGCCCACAAATTGAGCATTCATTTTTAGTTTCTCCGGCTACTAGGAACGTTTCATATGTTCCTAAATCAATTAATAATCGTTTGCCTATTACTCTACATTCTTGAAAGTTAGTAATGTATTTCACAGCTTCAAGAACCCCTAGGGATGCCCCGATTGAATTATATGGGTCGATTAAAGTTGTTGTATATCTATCTCGGAGGAATTGAGCAACGGGATGATCACCAGAGACGGCTTCCGGTGCTGAACAATCATAACATGGCGTGGCTCCTGGCACAATTAATGGACCACAGCAGATCCAAGTTTGTGCCGATCCCAAAAATAAAATTGGAGTATTGGTTTTAAAACTTGCTTCGCTAAAAATTTGCCAAATTTTCCCTCGAGGGATATCTGCAGCTACTATCGCAATATCAACATCTTGAATTGCTTTAATAGCATCTTCAACATTTGAAATCTTAAGGTTTAAAAAGTCATAGGTAATATGAGGATTTATTCCTTTAGATTTTTCATTTGCAACATCTATTTTCAGTTTGCCGATATCATTTTCTGAATAAAGAATTTGCCTTGAAAGGTTCGAAAGTTCAATGCGATCGAAATCAACAGCACGTATAAATCCAAATCCCATTGCAGCTAGTGCATAAAAGGCGTAGCTACCTATTCCTCCTAAACCTACAAGGGAAATTCTAGTGTTTTTTATTTTATTTTGGGCTTGGAAGGCATCTTTATATTTTCCCATTTGAGCTTGAAAGAGAAGTATCTGCCGATCATAACGAACTGCATCATGAGAACTAATATTCTCTTCTTTTAAACTACATTGATACTCGTCAAAATCTTCTAAGACATTTGCCTCTAGAAGGCTTTTTAAGATTTCTATTACTTCATTCGATAGAACTTGGTAGCCTTGCTCGTTTAAGGATTTAGTGATATCAGATACCTTGTTTTTCCCATCTAAAAGACAGATCAGGCTGGAAATCCACGCTTCGTTTATCTCAAGTTCAATACTGGACTCTGGTACCACCCCAATTATTATTTTCCCATCTTGAGTTAAAGAAGCAGAATTAGATCTTTTGATTACAGGTTTACTATCTAGGTTCAAGTTCATTCAAAAATCTCCGTGCGTTTAAAAATCTTGTAAAACTAGTCTGCATTAGTTGATGAATGCTCTGTTTTTGATCAAAAGAAAAAGCAGCCAAAACTTCATCAATGAAGTCGAGAGCGGAATCCAATCCATGATCAAGATTGATATAATTTTCTTCCACAAACGAGTAAAATCTATTTTCGACATTCACATTGTGCATCTTGCTTAAATAGTCGCCCTTCTTTCTTAAAGCTTCACACATTTGTTCTTTTGATAAATGTTGTAGCTGCAGTATACCAAAACGCCGTGTAAATGCTTTATCAGCGGCTAGGGATGCCAGTTCTTTCGGAGTTGTGGCTAAGATGCATTTTATTTTCCCTGAAGTGAGAAATGGTTTTAGTAAATTTAAGGCGTCCACGCCGCCCCCATGAACATCGCCTGTCATTGCTAGTGCATGAGCTTCGTCGATGAAAATAACATGCGATTTATTTGCTGCTAAATGGTTCACCAAATTAATGATCTTCTTTTCAAAATCACCTCTGTAAGAAGTACCAGCAATCAACGAACCCACACTAAATTCCATAAATTGTAAGCTATTAATCCTATCGTCGTGGGAATGTTTTGCAAATTTGGCTAAACCTTCTACTAATGCTGTTTTTCCTACTCCAGAGTCACCAACAAGTAAAATATTGGGTTTTAATAGGCACAATAAACGATGGCACATCCATTGAATTTCATTTTCTCGGCCGATGATTGAGACATAATCATCTGCAAGATCCGTCAGATTTCTGAAAGTACCACCTTCTTTATCTATAGAAATCCTATTAAAGGAAATTTCAACGCTTTCTTTTTTGCCTATGCGACAATCTAATTCTAAATCATGTGAGTTGTACATAATTTTTTCCTTTGAACAATAGACCAGATTGAAAGAGGACAGAAAACAAAAATTAAAATGGGCCATCCAAAATTATATTGGGAAAGAGTAACGATTCCGTCTCCAAAAAATAATAGAAAACTTCCCAGCGATTTGCCAAGTAAATCTAAAATGCTAATAGCCGTGGATTGTAATCTAGCATCAACTATTTCACCAAGCTGAGCCATGAGCAAATTTGAAGCTGCTGCGGTCATTCCAAAAAATAAACAAAAACTTGCAATAGACGAAATAAAGTTTTCTGTATGAACCGTATTCAAAAGTGATATGGAAGCTATTATCCAACATAGGCCGGTTAAATAAATCATTTGTTCTGTGTTTTTTAAAACATATTTCCTAATAAGTTTAGATGTGAAATACTGCGTCAGCATGAAAGCAATAAAAATTAATCCAAGAGATTGTTTTGAACCATTTACACCTGGAAATTTGAAGAAAAATGGTTGCCAAAATTGATAAATCAATTGCATACTTCCGCCTATTAAAAATGAGGATGTTAATAGAAAAAAGCCTATTCTTTTAGATGCAAGGCACCTAAATGCGGGGATAAAATATTTTGTTTTTCCTTGAATCTGAATTTGGTTGTTTTTTTCTCTTTTTTTAACCGTTAAAAATATGGTCAAAGATACGGTCATTAGAATTAACGAGAATGAAAAAATATGGCCGCCTATAAACGTGCCAATTAGACCTCCAAAAACTATAGCAAGATAGGATAACTCACGAGACTGAGCTAAGTGAGTATGCAGATTAAGAGAGTCTTTTTGAGGGGTAAGTGAAAAAAGCCAAGATTCAAAAGCTCCTGTGTAGAATGCTAATGCAATTCCATTGCAAATTTCTCCAATGATCACCTTTTCATGAGTTGGTTCGATCAAAAAATAATAGTAGGCGATTGAAAAAATACAGGCTGCTATAATTGCATATTTCCCACCATATTTATCAGCGATAATGCCAGAAGGTAAAACTAAAAGCATACTTGCAAGCAGTTGACCGCCTTTAGCAATGGAAATTGTCGATAATGGAATGCCTTGGGCTTCCAATATGATAATAAATATCGCGCCGGATAACATTCTGGCAAAATTAAAAACAAAATTTGCAATATTTAATAGAAACAGATGGTTCATCTTGAGCCTGTTGAAAAAGATACCTCTCAATTGAGAAGTACCTTTTATTTAACTTGTTAGGGTGTTATTGTGTTTCCAATATGGTGTACTAGTTGTTTTGTCAACTTTCCTATTTTTCTGATAATCAAACCCGACTTTATCGCAGTTTGAGGTTGTGTATTTGTAGCCATAACAAACTCCTTATAAAAAAATGTTTCTTTAACATATTTCGTTCTCATCTTTTAACCAATGAGATCAATCGTGTATACCAATATCAGAAAGCCAATTGCAAGAAAGATTTAACTTTTAACTCAAATAATTCAGCTATTCCTTGGGCCAATGGTGGATCAAAATGGAATTCAATCTGCATTCAAATAGCATCAAATCGCAGTAGGTTAAAAGGTCCTTTTTTTTATTTCGAACCATTTTTTTTGGCCTTTCTGTTGGGCTAAAGTCATCAGCAGCATATTCTCTATGTTTACCTTCTTTTCTTCGTTTGCCTATCTTTAGCAGCCTGCTTTAGAATGCCTATCATCTTGTCAAAAGTCGTTCGTTTAACACCCCATTAAACGGCGAAACTTTTCTTCATCTAACCTCTTTACAGTCTCAAATTTCATTTTGCCTCCCTTCATTAAGAGGCTAGAATATACATCCAAAATTTAATTTCTAAAGAAGTTTGATCCTTTAATATTTACGACTTGGTCTCCATATAAATCAACGTATATTAATGGGTTATTGCGAGTATAAGCATAGAGATTACATCCTTCGGTATACCCGAGAGGGTTGATGGTGATCCAACGCGCTGTTTGAGGGTCATAGTAGCGTTTTCCAAAGTAAATAAGATCGGTTTCAGGATCCCTTCGCTTTGAACAAAAACGCCAAGCCGTTGTAGGGATTTTAGAATTGCCGGAAGGATCAAAAATCATTTCTTCCCCAAACGCAGTATAACGATAGATATCAACCGGCTCTCCCTCAGAACTTAATAAAACCTGAACATGTCCCATGCTATTTGTGAGGGGAACATACACTTGATTCTGAATTTCAAAAGCTACGGCAGCGCCAATCTCCGCTCCTTGCCCATATCCTAGCGACCGAAATTCCATTAAATCGAGTTGCTCATTGCAAGCTCCAACTTCATTTTCTCCCTGGTAAAGGAAATATTGAATATCTTGAGTTATCCAACTTTTTGTAGGGGCGTCCCAAACCGCTTTCGATTTGGATAAGCGTCTATTAAAGGAGTCATAAGTATAGCTAAAGCATGTATTGCCTATGGTAACAGTGAGCAATCGATTCCATGCATCATAGGTATATTTCTGTCCGTGATGACTGGTCAAATTTCCGTTAGCATCGTAAATGTAAGCACTGAGCTCATCTGCTAAAAGCTGATTAAGCGCGTTAAATTCAAAAAGCTGACCATCTTTTGCAAAACGATTAAAAAGAGAATTGTATTGATAAACATGGTCAGCACAATTGCTTTCAGAATCAAGCTGATAAAGGCCATCATAGGAATATTGGCAGAGTAAGCAGCCTAGAGGATCTGTATATACTTGCGTGAGAAGGTTTCCAACGGCATCATAAGAGATTTGGAGTTCACTAAAATGTGGGGATTGCATGGACTTATATTGATTGAGCAAATCATATGCGTAAGTTGTTGCACCTAAATTGAAAGGTAGATCTTTTTGGATTAGATTCCCGGCTTGGTCCCAGTGATAGGATTGAGAATAAAGCCTTTCTCCTAATAAGTTGAATCGCTCTATTTTGATTAAATCCACCGCATTGTAGGTGTAGACGACTTGGCCTTGGTCGGGGAGTGTATAAGAATGGATGCGCCCTTGTCGATCATAGGCATATTGTACATTCAAGCCATTTCCCAGCGTTTCCTTAATAAGACGATCAGATCGATCATAGACCCTGGTATTTTGCGTATTTTGAATAAGATCTCGAATGAGAATTGGATTATCATTGAGATCATAGGTATAGGCATAAGAAAGCGTTTGATCGGATGAAGAAACGGTTGCAAGGTTTCCTTTAGCATCATAAGTGAAATAGAGGATCGTTCCATCGGGTTTTAAGGTGGAAGTTTTTTGACTCAGCTTGTTAAAGGTGTGAATAGTGCTTTTTTGTTTAGGAGTTCCTACTGCCTCGGTACAAGAAGCGATATTACCCATACTTGTGTAAGTCCATTTAGTCGTCACTTCTCGATCAAATTTTCCCAGTTTGAAGATTTTTTCTCGAAGTTCAATAAGCTGATCGACGCCATCATAGAAAAAGCTTTTTTGTCGAATAATTTGTCCAAGACCATTTTTAACTTGCAGAGTCGCTATTTTGTTATGTGTGTTGTAGATGGAGACTATGACGTTTCCATTGGAATCTGTTGTTTCAGAATAAGGAACGGTGAGTCCGTAAGCATCTTTATAGTCGTAGCGGTAGGTAATGAACGTGACATTATTTTCTGCATTTGTAATAGAAATGGGCTTTTTATAAAGGTCGAAGATTGTTTTAGTTGTACTTGTGCCGGTATTTGAGTAGGTCGTTGTTTCAATTTGATTTCCATTGATGTCATATGCATAGGTCAGCTTGCGAAAGATATTTTTAAAGGCATCTTCTTGACTTTCTTCAATGATGTGATTTTGAGAATCATATGCACATGTTTTTAGCGTGTAATCGTTTTCTCCATATCCAAAGAGTATTTTTGTTGTTTCCAGGCGACTGAGTGAATCATAAGTGTAATAGGTGGTGGCATCTTCTTTAATGATACCTGTTAATTGTCCCTGTGCATTGTATTGATAAGAGGTGATGTGACCTTTGGCATCTACTTCTTTAATGAGATAAGTGGCTGAATATGCGTAAGAATGGCTCCCCAGGAGTTCTCCTTGAGGGGAAAATAAGTCTCGTGTGATTACGCGACCTTCATCATCATAGGTATAGCTGATTTGCATTCCATTTTTTAATATCTTTTTCTGCAAATTTCCATTAGCGAAGTAAGTCATTTTTTCTATCGATCCATCGGGATATTGAATCTGATAAGGCTGACCCTGTGCATTATTTAGCTGTATGGTGAGATTGTTATTTCCATCTCTTGTTTTTGTGATATATCCCAATTCATCATATTCAAAATTTTCTGTGGGATTAAAAAGTTCTCCATTTGATTTAGGAATTGCCGGGTGTATAATTTTGACAAGATGGTTGAAGACATTATATTCATAAATCGTCTTATTGCCGTAATGGTCTGTGCGTTCGATACGATAGCTGCGTTTATTAAATGCAAAGGGCGGTTTAAAGTTGAAACCTGTTTTTCCAAAAAGATTGGCTTGAGAAGCTGTAAGCCTATTTTCTGTTACGAGGAAATCTTCTTCTGCAATCAAAAGAGTAAGTTGTAGAATCATGTAACCAAGTATGCTAAAAAAAGATTTCATAATATTTTCCTCAAATGTCAATAAATTAAATTTTTTTATTTTAACACCATCCAACAGGGAAGGAAAGGCTTTTAATAAATCTAATATTGTAATAATTTTTTGCTTTTTTTTGGGGAAGTTGTTATCCAGACTTGTTAAGAACGATATCGATATCAAGGGAGAGTATGCTGACTAATTTTATTTTTGCAGGTGTTATTGTCATACTTCTTTTGGGTTATCTAATTTATACCTTGTTATATCCCGAAAAATTTTGAAAAGGTCGTAGGCATGTCAATTCCTAATGGGATACAAATTCTCGTATTTCTTGCACTTCTTTTAATTGTCACTCCCCTTCTAGGGCAATATATCGCTGTGATTTTTTCTGAAAAAGATCCTTTAATGAAACGCGTTTTGGGAAGGCTAGAAGATGGCTGTTATCAAATGGGCGGAGTGGATCCTCATCTCGAAATGACTTGGCAAGAGTATGCAAAAGTCTTAGGGATTTTTAATTTATTGGGTTTTATTTTTCTTTTTTTTCTACTGCTTTTGCAAGGCATTCTTCCTTTGAATCCGCAACATTTTCCCGGTGTTTCCTGGCATCTTGCCTATAATACTGCGATAAGTTTTGTCACGAATACAAATTGGCAGTCCTATGCGGGGGAAACCACATTGAGCTATTTGACGCAAATGGTAGGTTTAACCGTGCAAAATTTCTTAAGTGCTGCTACGGGAATGGCCACCTTGTTGGTTTTGGTTCGAGGCATGACTCGAAAAATGGTGAACACAGTTGGAAATTTTTGGTGTGATCTTGTAAGGACGATTGTCTATTTGTTGTTGCCACTTTCCATTATCATGGCAATTTGTTTAGTTGCAGAGGGGGTTGTGCAAACGTTTTCTCCTTATGTCGAAGCAATTGGTTTGGAAGGCCATGAACAAACAATTCCGCTCGGTCCGGTTGCATCTCAAGTTGCAATTAAGCAATTGGGAACGAACGGTGGAGGCTTTTTTAATACCAATAGTGCCCACCCTTTTGAAAATCCTTCCCCGTTCAGTAATTTTTGGGAGGCGTTTGCTATATTAGTCATTCCAGCTGCAACTGTTTATGCTTATGGCATTATGATCGGATCAAAGAAGCATGCCTGGATTTTGTATGTCGTTATGTTGTTATTGTGGATGGGAGGTCTTGGATTGTCCCTTTATTCGGAGAATTTAGCCAATCCTATTTTAGATGCCTTTCCCCATTTGGAAGGGAAGGAGACACGTTTTGGTGTAGCAAATAGTCTTTTATGGACAATGAGTACAACCGGAACATCGAATGGATCTGTTAATGCGATGATTTCGAGCCTTTCACCAATGGCGGGTGGAATAGCTATGTTCAATATTATGCTAGGAGAGCTTATTTTTGGGGGCGTGGGCGTTGGTTTATGCGCAATGTTGATGTATACCATTTTAACCGTTTTTCTTTCAGGCTTGATGGTAGGAAGAACACCAGAGTATTTGGGTAAAAAAATTGAGAAACAAGAAGTCAAATGGGTCATGCTATCTGTGCTTATGCCGAGTGCTTTAATTTTATTAGGTTCCGGGGTTTCGAGTATTTTACCTAAAGCTTTGAGTAGCCTCTCTAATCAGGGACCTCATGGGCTTTCTGAGATCTTATATGCCTTTTCATCGGCAGCAGGAAACAATGGAAGTGCTTTTGCGGGTTTGAACGCGAACACCCCCTATTACAATTTGGTTTTGGGTACGATCATGCTCATCTGCAGAATTTCAACCATTCTTCCCAGCTTGGCAATCGGGGGATTATTGGCAGAAAAAAAGTTTATTCCCCCCTCAATCGGAACCTTTTCTGCGGAATCATTGCTATTTGCCATTCTTTTAGGAGGAATTATTTTGATTGTAGGAGGTCTTGTATTTTTTCCAGCTTTTGCTTTAGGACCAATTGTCGAGCATTTTTTAATGTTAAAGAAAGTGTCATTCTGAGGATTGATTATGTCACAAAAGAAAGTGAATGTTTTGGATATCAAGGCCATTTTGAATGCTTTAAAAGAATCTTTTTTCATGCTGACCCCTCAAGCCCAATTTAAAAACCCGGTGATGTTTGTCACATACATTGTTGCACTTGCAACCTCTTTTTATTTCTTGCAACAAATGTTTTATGGAAATTTATCTTGGTTTGATTTTCAAATCACTCTCTGGTTGTGGCTAACATTGATTTTTGCAAATTTTTCTCAAACGATTGCAGAGAGTCGTGGAAAAGCCCAGGCCGATAGCTTTAGAAAAGCCAAAACAGAGATTTTTGCTAAACAAGATAAGGGAGGAATTGAGTTTCAAATTCCCGGTAATCAGTTGAGAAAAGGGGATGTTGTGATATGTGAGGTAGGAGACATTATCCCAGCAGATGGAGAGGTTGTTGAGGGGGTCGCAACCGTGGACGAATCTGCCATTACTGGAGAATCGGCCCCCGTGATTCGTGAAAGTGGGGGAGACAGAAGTGCCGTTACGGCAGGTACGAAAGTTTTAAGCGATCGCTTAAAAATTAGCGTTGTGTCAGATGCCGGACAGAGCTTTTTAGACAAAATGATTCATCTCATTGAAGGTGCTAAAAGACAGAAAACACCCAATGAAATTGCACTAAGTATTGTTTTATCTGGTTTAACAATTATATTTTTGTTGACCACAAGCACTTTAAAAATGTTCGGAGATTATAGCAGCGCAGCCGCCAAACAAGATCTTTCTCAGATTTTAACCATTCCCGTTTTAGCGGCTTTGCTTGTGTGTTTAATTCCGACAACGATCAGTGCACTTTTAAACGCGGTGGGGATTGCGGGAATTGATAGGCTCATTAGAAAGAATGTCATTGCATTGAGTGGACGTTCTGTGGAGGCTTCAGGTGATATTGATCTATTAATTTTGGATAAAACAGGGACCATCACAATTGGTAATAGAATGGCTGCAGCTTTTCTGCCTGCAACAGATATTGGGGAAAAAGAATTTGCAAAAATTGCGCAGCTCGCATCTTTATCGGATGAAACCCCAGAAGGGCGCTCAATCGTTGTGTTAGCCAAAAATCTATTTGGTTGGCGTGGAGAATCCGTTGAAGCGGGGAGCTCAACTTTTATCCCGTTTTCTGCAAAAACACGTATGAGTGGAGTCGATTTCAAAGACAATCACGGAAAGGTCGTCCGCTCAATTCGGAAAGGAGCTGCAGATGCGATTAAAAAACATATTATGAGCTTGGGGGGGAAATATTCATCACAATTAGATGCTGTGATTCAATCCATCGCAAAAATGGGGGGAACGCCTCTGCTCGTGAGCGATCAAGAGAAAATTGTTGGAATTGTTCACTTGAAAGATGTAATCAAAGGGGGAATTAAGGAGCGTTTTGCGGAAATGCGAAAAATGGGCATCCGTACTGTTATGGTAACGGGTGATAATCCAATGACGGCAGCAGCAATTGCCGCAGAAGCGGGGGTGGATGAATACATTGCCGAGGCAACTCCAGAAATGAAATTGTCTAAAATTAGACAAGAACAAGCAGGGGGGAGACTTGTGGCTATGACGGGAGATGGAACAAACGATGCCCCAGCACTAGCTCAAGCAGACGTGGCTGTGGCAATGAATACAGGTACGCAAGCTTCACGAGAAGCAGGAAACATGATTGATTTGGATAGCAATCCGACCAAATTGATTGATATTGTGGAAATCGGCAAACAAATGTTGATGACAAGAGGGGCTTTAACGACATTTAGTATAGCCAACGATGTCGCTAAATATTTTGCCATAATTCCCGCGATTTTTAGTGTCCTTTATGTGACAGATTCCGACCAACAAGGTCCTTTGTCGATTCTGAACCTCATGCACTTAAAATCCCCACACAGTGCAATCTTGAGTGCTTTAATTTTTAATGCTTTAATTATTGTTGCTTTGATTCCTCTGGCACTTCGCGGGGTCAAGTATAGTGCACAATCCGCTCATGATTTATTGAGAAATAACCTTCTGGTATATGGTTTAGGAGGAATCATCGTTCCATTCCTCGGAATTAAAATAATCGATATGTTGATTACCTTTTTAGGATTGGTGTAAATATGGTTATGCAAGCTCTTCGTATGCTTGGTTGTATGGTTGTATTGCTTGGCCTGATTTATCCTGTCGTGATTACAATTATCGCCCAGATCTTCATGCCGGAAAATGCAAATGGAGGAATCATTGTAGATAAAGGCAAAACTATTGGAGCAGAATTAATTGCACAGAAATTTGAGAGTGAGCGTTATTTTTGGGCACGTCCCTCGGCTGTAGATTTTAATCCTCTTCCTTCAGGAGGAAGCAATTTGGGACCGACAAGTAAAGCTCTTGAAAAAATGGTCGCGGAAAGAAAAGCTGGAGTGGCGAGTGTTCATTTAGTCGATGTTTCTCAAGTGCCTGCCGAGTTATTGTTCGCTTCTGGAAGTGGCTTAGATCCGCATATTAGCCGTGATGTCGCTTTTTTTCAGGTCAATCGGATAGCTAGAGCAAGAGGAATGTCAGAATATGAACTGATCGATTTTCTCAAAGAAATGGTCATCGAACCTAGTTTATCCATTTTTGGCGAACCGTATGTGAATGTGCTCCTTCTAAATCAAGCTTTGGATAAATTAAATGAGAAGCAGAGGCTTCCATTAAAGGGATACAATGAGTGAGCAAGAGAGACCCGCCCCAGAAGATTTTTTAAGGATGACAGAAATTCAGGAGAGTGAAGAAAAGGGGCAGCTCAAGATATTCTTAGGAATGGCAGCTGGTGTAGGAAAAACATATGCGATGCTGGAGGAAGCACAAGCTCTTCAAAAAGAAGGTGTCAATGTTGTCATTGGAATTGTTGATACACATGGGAGAAGTGAGACGTCAGCCTTAGTATCGGGTCTCAAAAAAATCCCTGAAAAAGTTATCACTTATCGTGATCGAGAATTTCAAGAACTAGATCTCGATGCCATCATTCTTTTAAAACCTGATGTTGTCCTTGTTGATGAACTTGCTCATACGAATATACCTGGAAAGAGACATAATAAAAGATGGCAGGATGTTTTAGAAATATTAGACCATGGAATCGATGTTTACACCACTTTAAATGTCCAACACATCGAAAGTTTAAAAGATGTCGTTCATGGGATTACAGGAGTTGTTGTTCAAGAAACAGTGCCAGACTTAATCATTGAAAAAGCGGCTTCTATTCAGCTTGTTGACTTAACAACCGATGAATTATTGCAAAGACTAAAAGAGGGAAAAGTTTATCTACCAGAGCAATCTAAAATTGCGACACAAAATTTCTTTAAAAAAGATAAGCTCACCGCTTTACGAGAAATTGTGCTGCGATACGCTGCTGATAAAGTGGATCGTGATTTACGGCAAATGGAACCCACAGGGGAACGAAGCACACTTTGGCGAGCAAGGGAAAAATTTCTTGTGGCAGTGAGTCAAAGTCCCTACTCACAAAAACTCATTCGACGGGCATGTCGCATGGCGGTCAATTTTGATGCCCCTTGGATTGCGCTTTACGTCAATAATGAGCGTATATTGAATGAGCAAGACAGCCAGCAATTAACCAAAAATTTACAGCTAGCACGCAATTTGGGAGCCGAAGTTGTTACGATAAAAAATCCAACCATTGCCGAAGGCATACAAAGCATTGTTCGACAAAAAGGAGTGACACAAATTCTTTTAGGGCGCTCTTTGGAAAAAACCGTTTTTGGTACATCAACCTATTTTTCATTGCCCGATCTTTTAGCTGCGGAATGCCCAGAAGTGGACATCCATATCCTTAGGCAAGATAAAGATGCTTCTTACACAAAAAAAATGCTTTTTCTGCCATTTTCTCACATTCCTTTTATTAACTACATTTACGTATTTTTATTTGCAGGTTTATTTACTTTAGCGAATTTTTTTTTGGCCCCTTTTGTGGGGTATGAGACTATTGGAGTTATCTATTTATTAGGTATTTTGTTGCTGAGTTTATTTTTTACGAAAGGTCCCATCATTTTTGCAGCATTTTTATTTGCTCTATGCTGGGATTTTTTCTTTATTCCCCCCATATGGGGTTTTGAAGTTAGTAAAAAAGAAGATATTGCTTTACTGGTTTTATATATTATGACTGCGGCATCTACAGGGATTTTAGTTGATCGAGCCAGGGGACATAAGGAAATGTTCCAGAAAAGTGAAGAAACGACCCGCTTGTTGTATGATGTTGTAAAAAAGATTGCCAGCGGCCCTTCAACCCAAGAAATTTTTAAATCTGTAAAAGAAGAATTAGATCGGTTTTTCAAAGGGAAGTTCGAGATCATCGTGAAGCAATTAGGAAATGGATTAAAATTCGATGACTCCAATTCTTTGCTAACAAATGATATGGAGAAAAATACAGCGATTTGGGCTTTTGAAAATGGAAAAGAAGCCGGTTGGTCAACGGACACGCTCCCTTCAGCTAACAACTTATATATTCCTCTAAAAGGGTTTCACGAAATTGTCGGGATTCTCGTTTTTAAACCCGATACCGCAAAAAATTTGTCCCCTGAAGAAAAGAACTTTATTTACACAATCGGAGGACAGTTAACAGGGCATATCGAACGCAAATTTTCTGAAGAAGAGACCAAACAGAACGAGCAATTAAAGCTAATGGAAAGGGTCCATAAAACAATTTTAGATCGCATTTCCCACGAATTTAGCGATCCAATCGTGAGTATTCAAACATCAGTTCAAATTCTTAAAGATCAAAATAAAGACAGTCTAGAAGTACAAAAAATTGACAATGCAGCTGAAACACTTTCAAAGATCTTGACTAACGTTTTGGCAATGGCGCAGCTGAGTGAAGGGCTAGTTCCGCTGAATTTAAGTTTACAGGATGTCAAAGAATTGATTCATGAATGTTGTTTTAATGTCAAAAGAGCGCAGAATGGGCATCGATTGAACATCCACATTGATGAAAAAATTCCGTTAATTCCCATCGATTTTTATTTGATTGAGATTTTGCTATATAATTTACTTTTCAATGCTTTTGAATATTCTCCCTCTGATTCCACGATAGAAGTAGAGGCAAAAAAATTAGATAAGTATGTGGTCATTTCTGTCGCAGATGAAGGAAAGGGAATTCCCGAAGATCAACTTGAAACCATATTCGAAAAATTTTTTCGACTTCCTGAAGAAACAGGTCCTGGCATGGGCTTAGGTCTAGCGATTGCAAAAACAATTGCCGAAGTGCATAAAGGAAAGCTTAAAGTAGAAAATTTACCTGTAAAAGGAGCCAAATTTTCGCTGTATCTCCCAATCAAAATTTAATTTAATAAACTAAAAGACAAAAAAGCCAGATTCGCATATGAAAAAAAAGAAGCGATTTTTTCATATGATGGAACCCTGGACCTACTATTCATGAAACTTTTAGTCCGTATTTTTTTAGGCTGCTTATTATTCTTGAGCGGCTGTTCAAATCGTATCCCGTCTGCCTCAGGAATTGAGATTCCAGATGCCCCATTGATAAAAGCGGTTCAAGATGTTGAGGATCTTCCTTTGTTTGAAAAAACGGAATGGGTTCCTCAAGAATGGTGGACAATTTTTAACGATGATCAATTGACAGATCTCATTAATCGAGCTCTTTCGAATAATCCCTCTCTACAGTCTGCGAAAGCAAAAGTTTATTCCGCGCTCTATCGTTCAGATGTGCAAAGGTCCTATTTATATCCAAATGTCTACAACGAAGTTGATGTGCAACGGGAAAAATTAAGTAAAACATCGCTCATTCCTGCACAGGCTTCTCCCCCGCCAGTGGGAGTGATTCCTCCAGTTGCAGTACCCATTCCTTTTTATTTCACACAGTACGATTTTAACTTCTTTTTGACATACGATTTTGATCTTTGGGAAAAACGCCGAAATACTTATCGAGCTGCCCTTGGAGAGTTGCAAGCTTCATTAGCGGATCGGATTTTTACAGAATTAACAGTGAGCATTTCACTTGCTCAATCTTATTTTCAGCTGCAAACCGATCGCTATCGAAAAGAATTAACAGAGCGGCTTGTGCAAATTAGAGAAAATAACCTTAATCTCATTAAAAACCGTATTACACATAATCTTGATAGCAATTTAAATCTTTATCAAACTGAAGATCTTCTTACGGCGGCTAGACAGACCTTATCACAACGTGTACAAAGTGCTTTGCATGATGAATTGCAGGTCCAAAGCTACATCGGAGGTGAGTTTGATACAGAAATTGAATCTATCTCTATTCCAAATAAAGCCTTGCCAAAAGTTCCATTACCCAATGTTTTGCCTTTACACTTGATTGCTCATCGACCCGATATTATTTCGCAGCTTTGGATGTTAGAGTCTGCTGGCAGGCAAATAAAAATCGCACAGGCGGGTTTTTATCCCGATTTCAATTTAACAACTCTTTTGGGTTTTCAAACCATTCATTTTAAAAAGTTATTTGAAGCCCGAAGTTCCGTCTATGACTTTGAACCCGCATATACCTTACCCATCTTCGATGGGGGATTGTTAACGGCAAATTTGCGGGGAAGTGAAGTCAATTATGACCTTGCGATTTTTGAATATAACCAAAGAGTGATCAATGCAGTCCAGGAAGTTTTGGATGCACTTGTCATTGTTAAGCAAAGCTATATAAGGCTACAAGAAGCTAGACAGGATGCTGATATTCAGCGTAAAGCTTTAGATCTTGTTAAACAACGCATTAAAAATAACCTAAGCTCGCTTATCGATATACATTTAAGCGAGGAAACATATATTACAGCCTTAGACAATGAAGCTGTTGCCCTGAATAACACTTTTTCCGCCATTCTAAACTTAATCAAAGCATTAGGTGGTGGATATGACATCTGCGAAGAGAATGCATCATGACAACACAAAATCAAACTCCTATAGAAGAAAATCTTACACCAATGCCCAATGATGAAACTCAAGCGGCTCAAGATGAAAAACAAAAACAATTCAAAGAAAGTGCGAAAAATCGGAAGAAACCCCTCATTATTCTGACCGTTGTTATTTTGCTCATTGCACTGGCTTGGTTAGTGTTATGGCTCGCCTATTTCAGATTTCACCAGTCGACTGATGATGCATATGTGAATGGCAATCTAGTGAATGTCACAAGTGTCATTGCTGGAACTCCTATTGCGTTTTTTGCAGACGACACCGATTTAGTAGAGACAGGTCAGCTATTAGTTTTACTTGATCCAACACTTTATCAAGTTCAATATGAACAAGAACTTACACGGCTATCTTCAACAGTGCTGCAGGTGATGCAGATCTATGATACCGTGAAAGTCAATCAATCGACCGTTGAAAATCGAAAGGTGCAATTGAAGCGTGCACAATACGATTTTTTAAACAGAAAAAATCTGGTGGATATCAAAGCCGTTACAAATGAGGATTACACACATTCTCGTGATGCTTTTCTGACTGCAAAACTGGACTATCAACAAGCGCTTAATCAATTGCAGGTGGCAGTTGACGCGGCAGGGAACACAGCCATGGAGGAGCATCCAATTTTGCTTACCCAAAGGAAAGCCGTTCGTCAAGCCTACTACAATCTAAAACACTGTTCTATTTATGCTCCTTGCCGAGGTCATATCGCGAAACGAACTGTGGAGGTTGGGCAAGCAGTTACACCCCAAAGTTATTTAATGGCCATCATTCCTCAGGATTACATGTGGGTGGATGCCAATTTTAAAGAAACCGAACTCACACATATGCGTGTGGGGCAACCCGCGACGGTTACATTTGATATTTATGGAAGATGTGCCAAATTTGACGGCGTCGTTTTAGGTATAGCCTCAGGTACAGGTAGTGTTTTTTCTTTGATTCCTCCTCAAAATGCAACGGGAAACTGGATTAAGATTGTACAAAGACTCCCTGTAAGAATTGGGCTAGATCCTAAAAAAATGAAAGAATTTCCTTTGCGGTTAGGTCTTTCAGCTTATGTGACAGTGGATGTCACAGATACATCTCTACCTATGCTAGTCGAAGAAATTAAAACACATCCTGTTGCTGTTACCGGAGTTTTTGAACTCGATTTTACAGAATTAGATACTCGTATGGATGAGATCGTCAAGACGATTTTTACAAACGTTTGCCAAGTTGATTGCAATGAAAGATGAGTTACTGACAGGACCAAGGTTATTATTACTAAATATTGCCTTGGGCTTGGGTACGTTTATTCAAATTTTGGATACCTCCATCGCTAATGTGTCGATTCCTTATATTGCGGGGTCTTTAGCCGTAAGTGCTAATGACGGAACTTGGGTGATCACCTCATTTGCGGCAAGTAATGCCATTGTGTTGCCTTTGACAGGATGGTTATCTGACTATTTTGGGAGAGTAAGGCTATTTGTCTATTCGGTTTTTTTATTTAGTTTAACCTCCTTTATGTGTGGGCTTGCTACTGATCTGACCATGCTTGTGATTTTTAGAGTTTTGCAAGGAGCTGTTGCAGGATCTTTAATTCCTCTATCTCAAAGTTTGATTGTCACAAATAATCCTCCAGAAAAAAGGGGGGCAGCCTTGGGCTTTTGGGCAATGGTAGTGGTGGTTGCTCCCGTTGTCGGTCCTATTTTAGGGGGATATTTAACCGAAGAGTATTCATGGCCGTGGATTTTTTATATCAACGTGCCTATTGGAATTTTGTCAGGTGTCATCGTTGCCTTGCTACTCAGTGATCGTGAAAGTGACATTGTTCGCAATCCGATTGATTGGGTCGGGCTCTTTTTTCTGACGGTAGGCGTGGCTTGTTTGCAAGTGATGTTAGACAAAGGGGAAGACTTTGATTGGTTTGACTCGAATGCGATTCGAATCTTAGGAATAATATCCGCGATTGGAATATCGTATTTTATTATCTGGACCTACTATCAACCCTTTCCTATCGTTAGCTTTAAATTTTTTGCGGATCGAAATTTTACGATTGGGACGATTGTTACAACACTTGGCTTTTTAGCATTTTTTTCGAGCACAGTGGTGATTCCGCTTTGGCTGCAAACTGTACAGGGGTATACAGCTTATCGGGCTGGTTTGGCGGTTGCCCCTATAGGCATTTTTCCCGTCCTTTTAAGCTTTTTTGTCGGGCAATATCTTCAAATATTAGATCTACGATAATGGACAGCTCTATGCTTTTGTTTGTTTGCATTCGGATTTTTTATGCAGGCGAACTTCATTTCAGAAGTCAGCATTCAACACATCATGCTCGTTCGGCTTTTTCAGGGACTTGGTTTAGCCATATTTTTTATTCCCTTAGTGCAATTATCATTAGGCAATATTCCCAACGCAGATTATGCGAGAGCTTCTGGTTTGTTCAATTTTATTCGTATTCTAGTTGGTAGTGGTTTTGGAACCTCTCTATCAGTTGCTTTGTGGGATCGTCTTGAAATTTTTCATCATGGACGTTTAACTGAATTGACTACTCTTTACGATCCTCAAGTTATCCAGCTATATGAACAGCTTCCGCATATTTCGTCAAATTTTACAAGAGGTGTCATCGATCGCGTTTTTGACATGGAAATCGCTCAGCAAGCTTATATGCTTGCAACCAATGACTTATCATGGATGGTAGCATGGACATTTATTTTTATGGTTCCTATTCTTTTGTTTTGC